>JAGMDP010000001.1 GCA_023128635.1 Candidatus Heimdallarchaeota archaeon
GTAAATTTGTCAATTATTGCTTCTATTTTATATTCTTCATCCTCTTCTAATTCTATCTCTTGACCAATGTCATAGATTTTATTGTTTATTCTAAATCTCCTATATCCATGATTTCTGACTTGATCAAGTAAATATTGATATTCTTCACCATATACTTTGAAAAGCACAGCTCGGACTTCCACAATAGTTCCTTCAGGTAATGTGTTTATTCTATCTGCTAGTTGTCCAGATGTTTTAATGCCGATTTTTCTATCACAATGAGGACAAAATGCTTCACCTGCTACAGAAAATAGAAGCCGTATGTAACTTCCTATATCTGTCAAACTACTTATTGTAGATCGAGGATTGCTTATCCCTCGTTTTTGATCAATACTTACTATTGGTGAAAGTCCTTTAATGAATTGGACATCTGGTCGTTTCATTTGCGGAACTCTTGAACGAGCATACGCAGAAAGGGTCTGGAGAAACCGTCTTTGTCCTTCTGCATATAACACATCAAAAGCAAGTGATGATTTCCCTGACCCTGAAACTCCAGTAATTACGGTCATCTCATCTCTAGGTATTTTGACTGTTACATTTTTCAGATTATTCTGTTTTGCACCTATAATTTCAATGAAGTTTTTCATGTCATATCATCTCCAATATAATAAAACCCAATTTCGTTGACTTCATCATGACTACGTAAAGTTAGACGAACAGGACAAGGAACTCTCTCACATATTCCTTGTTCTACTAACCAATCCCCTAAAGCAACTCCAGCAATATTCCACCAAGTAGTCTGTAATCTATCGTTTAGATGTCTTGCAATATCAGAAACACTTCTGAAAGCTGCTTCTTTTTTGAGATATTTTATTACAGGGGCAAAAATATCTGTTGTATTGTTTTCTAGGAATTTTCTGATAGCAGAAAGAATTGTATATAGTTTATTCTTGTTTGTCTTTTCTAGAACTACTTGAGTATAAATTTGATCTAATAACTCAGGCTCGAATTTCATCGCTTGTTCTACTGCTTCTCTTCCTGGGATTTCATTATTCAACATACAAATTATTGAAGCTAAATTGTCAAGTAATCTGTAAATAAAAAGGTAACTTTGAACGATATCATCCTCAATACGAATATATTTCTCAGCTTTTTCAAGATCGCCAATAACCATACAGACGATTCGAAGGATTTCTAACTCGAAATCACGTCTACCAACTTGTTTCATACTTTCTATAAATTCATCTAAAGTCGGATCCTCTGAGAATAGAACTTTGCTTGTTGTTAAAACATGATGAGCTCCAGAACCTTGTAATGATCTTTGTTGATATCTTATGAAACTATTTCTAGTCATAACAGTTACTTGGATCTTAATATCGTCATCCATTAGCCAAAAATCACGCATAGGAGTTTTCTGATCCTTAGTAATGAGAACTAAATCTATATCAGATTTCTTCCAGACTGTTCCTTTTACTAAACTTCCGAATAGTAATGCTGCAGTAAAGGTTTGATCTCGTTTTATTTCTTCAATGAAGGCATCAAGTGCTTCTTCAAACTTTTTCCTTACGTTCTTGTCTTCTGGCATTTCTTCCACCAACCAAATAACTCTACTTCAAATCTTTAGGGATACTATCTTCTTCAACTGGAATGTAAATATCAAGAATGAAACCCTCTCCAGAATGACTGGGAACTATGACTTTTTCAATGCCACATCTTCCTGCAAATTTTATTTTGTGTTTCTTTATCCACTGGAGAATCTTTTTCCATGCTTCAACTATATCTTTTTCAGGATTTTCGGCAATGCAACGAGTGACTACGTTGAAGGATTCTGGAATATCCTTAACTGTAACTTCATCTGATTTGAATTCAGAATCTACTACTAACCAAAACTCATAACCATACTCCTTCTTACCTGGAGAAGGATCAGGATTATTGAATCCATAAATAGGATTCTTATCAAGGTCATCAAAATATCCCTTTGGTTCTGCCCATTCTCGGAGTTTTTTATAGGCATCATTTTCAGGTGTTTCACTAACAGCGTGAAAGCTTACAACTCGCATTGGTAATAAACGTATGAATTGAACATCCAATTCATCCTGTTTTCTTTCGGAATACAATCTTTGATAGTGATCTGCTTTTCTTTTTGCTTCCATTTTCCTCTTTACTTGTGATTTAATAAAGGCCTCTTTAATTGCAAAGAAAAGTACTTTTCCATCTTCACTGAGTTTGTATTTCCCTCTACTAGTATTAACCAATATTCCAAAACTGACTAGCTTTTCTAAGTGATGAGCTAAAGCTGTTTTGCTAAGTTTTACTATTTCCTTCAATTCACTGAATTCATTGGGACCTTCCAATAAAGATTCAATTAATTGTAATCGGCTTTTATTAGCAATTGCACTTAGAACTTCTGCCAAGTCTTTAAGTGATATTTTTGTTGTTTCTATATCGATGTCATCAAACGAAGTCATCATTTTTCATTCCTCTGCTATTACTACTCAAGCTGAACATTATTAAATGTTTTGTTGAATATTAGTGCTATTTTTACTGAACAGTTTTTTACCAAATAATTAGAAAAAAAAGTAGTTACGTTTCTGCAAAAGATATTAAAGGAAAATGAGTAAGTACAAAAGAAGAAGGATCAAATAAGATGAATGAAGAAATAATGGTAGTTATAAAGAATTTAAAGCGAATTTTCGAGTTTGGAGAAACTGAAGTTCATGCTCTTGGTGGTGTTGATCTTTCTATCAAAAAAGGAGAATTTGCAATTATTCTTGGACCTAGTGGAGCTGGAAAAACAACTCTTCTAAATATGATTGGAGGGATAGATCGTCCAACAGAAGGAGAAGTTATAGTTGATAGTGACGTGATTACTGAATATTCTCTAGACCAATTAAACAGCTATAGACGCAATGATGTTGGCTGGATCTTCCAATTTTTCAATATAGTTGCTAGTTTACGTGCTTGGGAGAATGTTGGCCTTGCTTTAGAGTTTCAAGGAGGATTTTCTAAAAAACAAATAAAAGAACGATCCTTTGAATTACTCGAGCAAGTTGGTTTAAAAGGGAAGGAGGATAGATTTCCAAGTCAATTATCCGGTGGTGAACAACAACGAGTTGCCATTGCTCGAGCACTAATAAAAAAACCCAAAATTATAGTAGCGGATGAACCTACCGGGAATTTAGATTTTGTTACAGGTCAAAGCATTGCTGAATTAATGTTGAATCTAAACCGTCAAGAAAATACAACTTTTATTGTTGTCTCTCATGATTTGAATATTACACAATACGCAGATCGAGTTTTTCATCTACGAATGGGTAAAATAGAGCATATTGAAGAGCAACCACAAAATTCGGTTCCTAAAAAGGTGCAGGAGGAATAGCTATAAAAATTATGACTAAGAAGATCTTTCGCGAGATCTGGGCAAGTAAATTTCG
>JAGMDP010000010.1 GCA_023128635.1 Candidatus Heimdallarchaeota archaeon
CGCTATGATCAATCTAGATATTGAAAAAGCTCAATCTCTTTTAACAAAGGCACAAAAAATTGTAGAGGAAAAAAGTTTGAAGAGATTGGAATCAAAAATAACAAGTGAAAGTAAAAGGCTTAAGGAATTAACTTTTGAATTGATCGAAGCAGGTAAGAAAAACTACTCTATTTCAAAAAGAATGGAATTAGTTAAAATCCAAAATGGTGTTAAAGAGATCAAGATAAAAAGACTTGTTGAGGATGCACTAGAAGACATTTCCACCACCAAAAAGTTGTTTTCTATAAGTTTCTGATTTTTAATCAAAGTAGTAGTAAACTAGAAATTATAGATTACATTATTTCTATATCAGCACGGAGTAAGATAATTTGAGCAAGATAAAAATTGAAGTTAATGAAATTAAAGGTGAATGTGATAATGGAATGGAAGTGGGAGATCATTTTATCATTCAAGATGGTAAAATAAGTATCCCTGATGGGAAGTCTATTTGCATCTGGACTCTAAATGGTATGTTGCCAATGTTTCCCTTTTTACTCGAGCATAAAGCTTTACCAAAGGATCATTGGGTAAAAGAAGCAACAACCTATACTTGTCCTAGTAAAAAAGTAACTTTTTCATATAATTATTTAGATGATTAGAACTCCCACTATCTTGTTTTTTATTTCTGATTTTTTTTACTTTCTATTTCAAAATGCTTTTTAATTGCAATTCATATTTCCAACTGAGCTGATCACATGGGTAAAGCAATAGTAATTTACAATACTCGAAGTGGAAATACAAAAGATGTAGCAACTAAAATTGCTGAAGGACTAGGAGCAGACCTTGCAAGTCAAAAGGAAATACCAGACTTAAAGAAATATGACTTCATAGTTTTTGGTTCATGGCTTATTATTGGAACTATTAGTCCTGGTGGAAAGAAATTCATGAAGAAACTTGATTCAGAAGCTTTGAAAGGAAAAAAGGTCGCATTATTTGTCACTGCTGGTAGCCCTGATCAAGTAATGAAAAAGAAAGGTAAAGAAATCCTCCAAAAAGATGTTGCTTTTACATGGATGGAAGAGATTCTTGAAGCAAAAGGTGCTAAAGTTATCAAAGAACGATTCGCGGTAGTTGGTGCCTATAAATTCCTTCCCTGGGGTTCAGGTTCAAAATATAAAGGTCATCCTACTGAGGAAGAATTTAAACAATCTGTAAAATTTGGTGCATCACTAAAGAAACATCTCAAATAGTCTTTCATCAATTTCTTATTTTTTCATTTTGTTTCTGCCAGTTAAGAAAAGATTATATTACAAGTCCTCTGATAAAAGAATTATCTGGAATATTTCTAAAGTATTTATTTACTTTCAAAAATAACCTTAATTGTGATGTTGAATGAAAAACAAAAAGAATTTTACAATAACAATAATTGCAGTATTCTTATCAAGTCTCATATTAGGTATGACTATCACTCCTAACAGGACATTAAGCTTACCTATTGATGATTCTGATCCGGATTTGCAACCAAACATACTAGGAACAATTGATCATTCATTTAGTACTGCTTTTGGCATGTGGGAAATTGAATATTTGAACGGTCTCATTTATGGTGTAGATGCATCAACCCTTAGACTCTACGTTTATGACGCTGTAACAGGTGTTAATACTGTTAATTACACAACACCCACTCTAACTACTGGAATTGCAACTGATGGAACCAATTTATATACAACAGTAGCAACTGGAGCAACACCAAATGGAACAATAATACAACTTGATTTAACAGGAAATGAAATATCTAGAATTCATATCCCAATTAAAGCTGGCGTTTTGAATGGTCTCGCCTGGGATGGTAACTATCTTTGGGCGTATCAAAATATTCCTTCACGTCTAATTAGAATTGATTATGATACAGGTATTGTATCTAGAAATATTACCTCACCAAGTGTTCCTCATGGTATGACATGGTACGATGATCTACTTTGGGTAGAAAACTATGGAATCGATCAAACAGCAGCTATCAATCCATTAACTGGTGCTGTTGAATACGTTTACTCAGCTCCATATCATTTTGATTCAGGATTAACTAATAATGGAACTCATTTCATACAATCCAGTTATGCTGCTTCTCCGTATGAAATTAGTTTCTCAGAAATACCTAGTGAAGCTGGAGAGATATTTACTCAAAGTTCACAGTTTTCTACCAACATGCTTGATATTGCCTATGATGGATCAGATTTCTTCTTTACTGAAAATGGAACTGATTGGATACAAAAAAGCAATAGTGTAACAATGGGAATATCAGATGTCTGGAGCAATGGATTAGAAAATGTTGGAATAACTGTTATGGATGATATTCTTGTAGTTTCTACAATAAATGCACCATATAATCTGTATACTTTTACTAAGGATGGTACAATGTTAGCAAATCATACAGCACTAAATGTAATGCTGAAATCACTTGACTATGATGGTACGTATCTTTGGGCAATGGGTGCAGATAACATACTCTACAAATTACATCCAACAAACATGTCGATTGCTTCGCAGTACGCTGTTGATAATTTCAAGGGAATCACCTATGACTTCGTAAATGAAGTTATTTGGTTAGTATCAAGTATTGAACATAAAGTAAGGTACTTTGATCTAGCAAAAGAACAACTCGGAAATAACCATCTTAATCTAACTGCACCAATCTCACCTTCTGAATATGGTCTAGAATTTGATGGAGAATTCTTAGTAATTACAACTTCATATGGCGGTGGGTATTACTATCGAATAATTCCTTGTGAATTAGATGCTGAACCACCCGTAACCCCAACACCGACCCCTACTCCAACTCCTTTTGAAGGATTGTTTGGTTTATCAAATCTCTATGAGAACCTATTATTCGTAGGATTTGGAATTGTTGGAACAGCAATTATCTCATTTGTGATTGCTATTCTTATCAGAAGAAAGAGATAATCAAGTACTTGATGAGATCTCGATAAAGAGTGGAAAACAGAAAATTTCTCCACTCAATCATTCTTTTTTTATTTTTTAAAAATAAATACTAGTCACATAATGTGAACTTCTTTTAAAAAGCTAAGAACAACTATAATTCTATTAATAAATGGATGAATTTATCCTTGAGTACTAAGAAAGAAAATTACAGTGATTTAATCAATGATATAGATTCTCGAACCAAATTTCTAATGAAAAAGCATGACATTGTAGGTTATTCGTTGGCTTTAATTAGAGATGGGGAGATTATTTGGGCAAAAGGTTATGGGATAAGAAATAAAGAAAAACAATTGTCAGTTACTGAAGAAACTGTTTTTGAAGCTGCATCATTGACGAAACCACTTGTTGCATATGCAGCGCTAAAGATGGTAGAAGAAGGATTGTTGGAATTAGATAAATCTCTGATTACTTATCTTGAAAACCCATATTTAGAAAATCAGCCATTACAAGATCAGATTACCGCAAGACATGTTCTAACACATTCTACCGGTTTCCCCAATTGGGGTAAAGTAAGGTATTCACCAAAGATCTTCTTTACACCTGGAGAGAGATTTTCATACTCTGGTGAAGGGTTCATGTATTTACAAAAGGTAATGGAAATAATAACTGGGAAATCTCTTGAAGCGATTATTCAAGAAAAAGTACTGAAACCTTTGGGATTAGTGAATGCAACTTTACTATGGAAAGAGGAATATGAAGAAACAGCTGCTGAAGGATATTTTAAAGATGGATCATTGAAAAACAAATGGAAACCAAAGAAAGAAGAAGCAGCTGGGTCACTAAGTATTTCTCCGACAGACTATGCTAGATTCGTTATTTCATTAATGGATCAATCTAAGAAAAGTGAATCATTATTATCAAATGAAAAAATTGAAGAAATGCTCAAACCGGCTATTCCAGTAAATGATGCAGGATTAAGCAATAAGTATAAAGTACCCTATTCAGAAATCACTGAAAGCGATTCTGCTTTTTGGGGATTAGGTATAGGTCTAGAGAAAATTGGCAAGGATTACAACTTTTGGCATTGGGGAAATAATACTAGTTTCCAAAACTTAGTCTTAGCAAATCCCAAAAACAAATCTGGAATGGTAATTATGAGTAATAGTGAAAAGGCTCCATTAATTTGGAAAGAGTTGCTAAACTTGACAATGAAAGGAGAACATCCTGGTTTTGATTGGCTAATGTCATTTTACTGGGATTAATTGCCTTTTCAAAAATGTAAATTATGTTTATTTACTTCACTAGAAAGGGTAATTCGATTATCAATGCTTTTTCGGGACAATCTTCTTCACATACACCACAGTACCAGCATTCATCATATTTCTTGTAAGGGAATCCATTTTCATCCAGTCTTATGATATCCATGGTACATCGTTCCACACATGTTCCACAACTTTTGCATAGATTTTCATCAACGATTAGTGGCATAGTTTAGTTCTCCTTAGTTTTAATTGGTACTAGAGTGGTTTGAGGTTCTCCAGATTTCAATCCATATTCTAGAACAACATGCTTTAGCCAATTATCATCATCTTGTTCAGGATAATCCGATCTATAATGGAACCAACCCCAACGACTCTCTTTACGTTCAAGAGATGCATAAACTGATAATTCTGCACAGTCGAGAATAAATTGGATTTCCTTAAAACGACTTAATTCATGATAATCTGTAACTCGAATATCTTTCATCTCTTTTCTAAATCTCGGGATCCACCATAAAGCTTGAAGCAATTTTCGTTCATTTTTTGGTGGTACAACATAATCGCTAATTGTTCTTCTAACTTTATACTCGAATTCCTTTACAGAAATTTTGCCACTACTTTTCTCATCATTTATGATACTGAATAATTTCTCTTTTTCAGATTCAATTATTGCTTTATCAGCTTCTTTGAATTTTGTTTTCTTAGCATAAGCAACTGCATTTTCGGCAGCCACTTGACCGAAAACAAATGCCCCAGTTAGATGTTGTAATGGCACACATGCTACATCACCAGCTGCATAGAGTCCTTCGAGGGTAGTTTCTGCTTTCTCATTTACTACAATACCAGTTAATCCATGGCCACCACATAGCTGATACTCTGTTATGCCCAGTTCAATTAATCCTTCACGAAAATCAATTCCTCTATTTTCCCAGAATCTCTTTTGAATAGGTCGTTCTGTTGTGAAAAGAATTCGCTCAATTTCTTGGATCTGTTCTTCTGGGAGGTGATTTAATTGAATAAATATTGGTCCTCTACCCTCACGAAGCTCTTTGAGCATCGTTTGAGTATTCAAGTATTCTAGCTCTATTTCTTCGCCAAAAGCATTGATTACTTTTGCACCTCGAGTAATCGTAATGTACAGTAAGGGACAATTAATGTCTTTAATGAGTGGAGAACAACTTGTGTATTCGAACCCGGTTAATTGTGCACCAGCACGATAAGCTAAGGAATATCCATCCCCAGCATTTCCTGGATAATCAAATAATCCGTAAAGATAACCTGAATTAGGGAGTGAAAATCGTGCACAACCACCATTAGCAAGAATTGTCGCTTTAGCTGAAACAACAGCAAATTCACCAGTTCTAAGATTGAAACCCATAGCACCGTGTACTTTTCCTTTAGTTTCAAGAAGACTTGTTACCATTGTTCGATTGAGAACTTGCACACCAGCTTCTTTGATTTTTTCAGCTAAAACCAATTTAAGATCTGGGGAATCCATTTCTAAAAGGAATTTACCTTTCGCATGAACTTGTAAGGAGATGTATTTATCTTGTTCATCTTTCGGGAAATGAATGCCCCAACCCTCAAGACGTTTTAATATCGAATAGCTCCTCTCAGCCATAACATAGCTGGGTTTGTAATCTAAAATCCCATCAGTTGCGATTCGTGCTGAATTGAGGTATTCCTCAGGAGTAGAAATGCCTGGTTGAACCACAATATTTAGTGCATCCATTCCCATAGCTATTGAACCACTTCTATGTATCTCGCCTTTTTCTATAACAAGAACCTTAGCATTGGGATTCTGTTCTTTAGCGACAATCGCTGCCAAACTACCTGCACTTCCCCCTCCAATAATTAGAATGTCTGTTTCCAAGTTCATTTTCAAGCACTGATTCGCAAATTATTTAAACAAATATACTAGTTAATCCATGATTTATATGAAATTTGCTAAAATTGTTCTTCTAATAAACGGCATAGTTGATGTTCTCATAGGTATTACTCTTGTCTTTTTACCCAATGTTATGGCACAATTGCTTTCATATCCAGCTCTTACAGGTCATTCTCTGTATTTCGCAGGCGGATGGGGTATTGCAGCGATTTCTTTTGGCGCAGCAAGGATTTGGGCTGCCTTCGTTGAAAAGTTTGTTTGGTATAATGTGGTATTAGGTTTATTTGAAGGAAGTATCTTAACAGTTTTTTCGGTTGTTGTTCCGTTCATTTACTCTGGAGTTACTTTCATTCATGTTAGTATGTCATTAGCTGTCGGTTCTTCTTTTATGATCATATACGCTATTCTACTGATTCTACGTTACGCAAAGAAGAAAGGCATTGAAGAAAAAGAATAATTCGCAATAATTGAATAACTGTTATTACGAATGCCATTCTTTCATAATTGTGTTTGAGTGGATGACGTCTATGCAGGGCATTTTCGCAAGTTTTTCAACTATTGGCTGATAACCTCTGCCAATAGTTCTTGAACGTATAGTGATCATGATGTCATATTTGCCTGTAATAACAGAAACTTGCTCCACACCAGAAATGGCTTTTATTTGTTCATAATCACAGAGTTGACCTGCTTTTATTTTCGCAAAAATCATGATTTTTACTTCACTCATTGATAAACCAATAATACCACTAAATACTAGAATTACTCCAACTCCTCTTAGTAACCAAATAACCCAAGCGAATTCTCCTCCAGGTAATGGGAAGTGTGCCGGCCAGATAAACCCGAAGATAACAGTTATTGGGATTCCAGCAATCACTGAAACCGAGGATAATGAGGTTACTATTGACATTTTCCCCATTGATAGTGCTCTAACATATAGGATTCTTGCTACAAAAACAAGTAACATTGAAAGAGCTATAGGAAATAGTGCTGGGAGGAAAGTTGATCTGAATACTGAAAAACCCTCTGCATCCATGAAAGGTAATGAAAAGATTATCGCAAAGAATGCCATGAAAAGTAATGTCCACAAGCGGATATTTGTTGAATCTAAATTCTCTCCATTCTTGTATTTAGTTGCGACAGCTTTTTTCTGAAAGATGACATAAACCGCAGCACTCGTATTTAGTACTAGGAAGACAAGAATTAGATTCACCCAATTAAAGGAACCACTACTCGTGAAATCAATAGCAGCCAAGATTACTCCTAAGAAAATCATAATGATAGACTGAATTTCTGGAGCACAAGGACGTGTTCTATCAACTACTAAATCACCAATGATCAGGTAAATTATAACAAATTGAGATGCAGGTAAGAATATCGACAAATCCATGTCTTTGATTATTATAAAATATGAAAAGGTGTTAATTCCTGAGAGCAAACCAGATAATGACAACCAAAGAAACATTTTCTTGTTTGGTAAACGAATACCTTTGTATTGTGGATCAATAAATTGACCTAAGAATGAAAATTTACGTTTTTCTTCTTTTTCTGGCTGACTTTCTTTTAGTTGATTGGAATCTGAAGTCTTCCTTTTCTTAAGTTTCTCAGTTAATTTAGTAAACGGTTTTTTACTAATTGGTATCCATAATATTAGTGCAAATAAGAAACTAACAATTATACCAATAATCATCGATTGTATCGTAAATACGTATTCGTTTGTTTCTCCTAAACTATTGACAACAATAGCTGAACCAGTATATCTATCGATGGCAATCCAGATCGAACCAATTATACCTGAAAGTATTGCTAGAATAATGAAAGTATACTTTCTTCGTACTTTTCTAAACGGTCTTGTTCGCCTATCAGCCATATTCAGCTACTCCTTCACTTGAAATTTCTAGGTAAATTCTTTCTGAATTATTGAAGTTGTTGTCTCAAATATACCATCAATTATGTGTATATCCAATGTTCGTTCATGCATTTCTTCCAAAGAATTAGTTTCTAAGCGAACAATAACATCGTATTCTCCTGTAATTACTGCTACTGAGGTTATTCCATGAATTTCTTTCAGTTTTGCTAGAACATCTTCAGTGAAACCTAATTTGATATTTATTAGAATGTAAGCGCTGATTGTTTTCTTATCATTTGCACTCATTTTTTTCAACCGATTTTTTTTAAAATATCAACTGCTTTAATAAGTTAATGAATTGTATTTAAATTGAAGAGTTTAATAGATACCTTATTTGACTTGAGTTAAATCTAATTTACTTGCGCTGTTGATTATATGAATGAAATTTCTGATACTAATATTGCTATAGTCTCACATGAAGAGGTAATTACTATTCTGGTAAAGTATGAGAAATATAAGGATACAATTCGAAATATTATCCGTCATCATTTAAGTGAAAATAATTTTGCTAACAATATTGCTGCAACAATACAATCACTTTCTATTGGTGTTATACGGTATCTAAATACTATTAATTTTGTATTGAATCAAGTAATCAAACAAAGTTCAATAAAAGAAATTACAGTCTCAGACATGAATAGATTGCGATTAGCTTTATTTGAAGGGGTATGGCAGAAGATTTCTTTTCAAAATTTAATCCCAATAATCAAAACAAAAGAACATCTGAAAATATTAGCAGAAGCACTTCAATTTGATCTCAATACAAGAGTGAAATCAATAAATTACTTCGGTAGAAATAGTTTGATTCATTCTCATCCATCATTTCTGATAGAGATTTTATCGGAAAAACTTGGAAGAAATAAGACAATTGAATTACTAAGGAAAAATAATTCTCCTGCAAAATCCTATTTTCGAGTTAATCAACTTATCAAAAATTCTGATGAGATTTTATCGAAGCTTAAGGAAATTGGTGTTTTACTAAAAAAAGACCCAGATATTCCTTTTCTATTTGAGATAAAGGAAGGATTGATGGCAGCTGTCAATTCAGATTTTTTCAAAAACGGAAAAATATTCATTCAAGATAAAGCTAGTGTTTTTGCAGTTACGACCCTTGATCCTAAACCTGGAGATATTGTTCTGGATGCTTGTGCTGCACCAGGCATGAAAACTCAATTAATATGGGAATTAATGAAAAGTAAAGGACACTTGTTAGCTAACGATTTAAGTTACAATCGCTTAAAAAGTACACAACAACGATTTCAATCAATTGGAGTAAATAACATAGATTGGATAAACAGTGATTCAACTAATACTCCAATCACTAAGGCAAATAAAATCTTGATTGATGCTCCATGCACATCAACAGGAATCATTCAAAGTCATCCCTCATACAAATGGCGACTCAACAAAAAATGGCTCTTCTCAATAATGACAATACAAAACAAAATCCTTGAAGGAATTCTCTCAAGATACTCAGATAGACCAGGAACAGAAATTGTTTATGCAACTTGCTCTGTCCTACCTCACGAAGGAGAGAATCAAATAGACTCTTTGTTAGAACGCTATGATATAGAACTGCTAGATGGTCCAAAGCAAGGATTAAGTGGTTATGCAAATTATAAATGCACTCAAAAAGTGAAAAGATTCTTTCCACATATTCATAAAACCAATGGCTTCTTTATATCACGTTTTAGAATTAGCTAATTACTTACGCTTCTTTTCTAAAATTTCTTTTAAATTTGCTTATGTAATTAAGATAAAAAAAATAAGAGAGAAAAAAGAGGTTTATTTCTTCTTTCTTCGTAAAGCAATTAAAGATCCGCTGACAGCAATCAAAGCAACAGCGGCACTTGCAATTAGGAACCCACTTCTAGACAGCTCAGGGAAAAACAACCCAAAGCCTAAGCCTAGTTGGTACCCAATAAGAATGCCACTTACGCCAACTTTTGGATCATGAATAATCTTGTTACCTGCTACATAGTTAAGGTAGATTATTTGCTCAACATCAACAGGATCAAAAGGAGTGTAATAGACTGGATGTTCAACACCATCGGTAGTAGCGACTTCTTTCCAAGAAAAGAATCCCTTATAGGCATTGAAACTAAGTGCAATTTCTACTTCTTCTTCAGTAAAACCAAGCTCTTCGTCATCAGTTTCTGTTTCATATTCAGATTCGCCTTCAAATTCAAGGTCAGTTTTTAGTGCTACTCGTTCAAAAGCACCAACAAAATCATTGATATAAATATCAAATTTGATTTCAGTTGGAGTTATTAGAATATCATCGACCATAACAAATCTATTTGTTATATAAGCAATAATGCCGAATTTTCCATCTGTTGTATTTGCGATTAAAATATGCAAGTCACCATCTGGGTCAGCATCATATGTGTATTGGATGTTACTGAATCCACCAATATTATAGGTTTCAACAGCAGTATCAATAGCAGGATCATAGATATTGTCAGCGTCTGCATCATTGTAACCAATTAATTGAAGGAAGCTGATTTCATACTCAAGTTCAACTTCACTTTCTGTTTCGCCAACTTCAATTTCAGCTTCGTATTCGAGTTCTATGCTCAAATCGCTACCACTTGAAGCATCAATAGTAACCTGAAAAGAATTTTCACTTTCGAATTCACCGATTTCAGTCTCACTCTCAGAATAAATCTCTGCATATGTACCATCTACATCTACTGTTACACTTCTTTCATTTTCTTCTTCATCATCATCATCTATCTCGTCGTCATCGTCATTAGCAACAAAATTAGTATTAGATATTGCTTCTTTGCCATTTACAAATAAAGGTATCATTATTGTTGCTGTAAGCATAAACAGAAAGAGTAATGAGACAATAAGAGAAGTACTCTTCTTTAGTTGTGATTTTTTTAACAATTTTTTCACCTTTTTATTTTAATTTTTTTGTTTATTTTTTTGGGGATATTCATCTCTTAAACAAATATCTAATTAATATGTGTGTTCTATTACTTAAATAGGTTTTCTTATAATTAATTAGATGAACAGTTACAGAAAAATAGACTTCGGGATACAAACTTCTGTAGTCGAAGTTACAATTTTTTGTAACAATTTTATAGTATTCCAATTTTCTTTTTCACATCCAAATTTATCTAAAGAGGACGAAGATCACAACCATGATCTGAACATAGTTGAGGATTAATGAAATGATAATCGATTTATCAAGAGATAATTTCTTTACAACTCCTAAGGATGTTGATAAAACTATGAAGGTCCATATTTGAAATACTCCATGAATTATTAACAAAGGTATCAATGGTAGTTGTAAAGTAACTTGAACTGAAAGGTTGATAATGAAGATAATAATGCTAAATATGAAAACCGGTAAGAAGGCTATGCCTGTTACACTTATGAGAGCCGCTGTTCCTTCCTTTTTCTTAAAGACAAATCGTGCTATTAATTCTGCACATCCACCCAAGAAAAGCCAGCTTAAAATAAGACTGAGATAAGAGAAGTAAATCTCTGTTTCAATTGAGAGAGTAAAATTCCCTATTAGTAAAATATCATCCCTATAACTAAGATAACCACATATTATCGCTAGAATAAGGAATTCAGCTAATGTACGATAAGGATGCTTAGCAAAGAAAGCTACAACAGGTCTAAGAGAGATTCCAAAAAAGCTAAGAATCCTAGGTTCTGTTGGCTCTTGTTCAACTTCTAAACTATCTTCGATTTCTTCGGATTTACTGATCGCAAGAAGTTTGACAGCTCTTTCCCCATCTTTTGTAAGATAATATTGTTTTTCATCGTCTTGTATTAACAAGTTCTCAAGCTTATGTAAGTGGTGATATAATGGTCCAGATTTTAATTGTGTTATTCTTACAAGTTCTTTATAGGAGAGTTTCTCATTAGCAGCAACTTCTTCAATGATTTTTCTCCTAATGGGATTAGCTAATACATCAAAAAGTAATGATTCATGATCTACTTCATCTGACATATACGGCAACCCGTAATATTATCTCTGAATACTTGAGAGAAAATAAACTTAAATAGATATTTATATAGAAAAAAGACCTTGATTTTCTAGTTTACTTAATCTTTAAAATTGAGATAAAATACGATTTGTAAAATAATGGATTTGATTGTTGTGAATAGCAGAGATTTAGAAACCGAAGAGAAAATTCTCTATAATGAATGGTTACCAATGAGTAAATTCATAGTAATTCTATTTGCTTTTGTGATAGCTGTATTAATTTCTACTGCTATAACGACCTCAATTTATGCCCCTACAACTAGAGTATATATGTTGCCCATTTATGCATTACTTTGCTTGTTTTTTGTTTTAATAGGTATAAATTATCGAGGAATACAAATCACATTAACTAAAAATGAAATTAAAATTAAATTTGGATTGCTTAATAAGAAAACAATATTAATTGATGAAATAGTTGCAAGTGAAGTTATACAAGCAACAATCGGGAAATACTTTGGATTAGGTGCTAGAATGGGTTTTGATTCCTCAGTTGCTTTTATTATAAACTTTGGTGATGCAGTAAAACTAACTTATGATCATGACAAATTATTCGTCTTCTCATCTAGAGACAGTCAAAAAATATGTAATATGCTAAACGAATATATAGAGTAATAATAAAATGAAAAATAACCTAATGATGTGAATTCAATGATAGACGATACAAGTTACAAGGTTTTTGCTTTTGAAGAGAAGATTCAGATGATGAATGCAATGACAGAGAAACAGCTCCAGGATAGCCTTGAACAAGTAAAGTTCATGTGCAAAGATTATTGCGGAAAATGTCCAAGTTATCAAGGAACTGGGGAAACTAATTTTGCATTTTGTTCTATCAGTAAAAGCTCCATCATTAAAGAGAAAAAAGGTTGTCTATGCACACAGTGCCCTATCTCGAAGACAATGAGTCTAAGATGGGAGTTTTATTGTACTGATGGTAATGCAATAGACTTAGCAATTGCTGAGAAGAAGTAGAAGGTTTGGAGAAAAAGAAAGAAAAAAGAAATGCATCGCATTCCTTTATTGTGGTTTTAATTAACTATTTACTTGAAATTGATACATTAGGACTTTGCCGTTGTTGTATTCAAATCGTAGTTGTAACATCATTCCGTGTTCAAGACCTTCTATATGGAATTGATACATCATGTTCTTACCTGCTTGGACTCGGTGTTGCCATTGGTTTTGCATTTGTTCTTGATATATGGTTTCTTCGGTAGCAGAATTGTTGAATTGAACTTGGTGCATGTAAGCAAACATTCTTCCAAATTTGTTTCTGTGTGTATTTCCGGATTCATTTCCTTCGCATCTTAAGACTACAGTTATTTCATCTGTAACTGCTTGAGTTGTTACATTGACTACTTCTAATGTACTATCTTCACTGGGAGAGAAAGCATATACAAGGCCCACAGAAGCTCCTGCAACCACTGCAAGAAGGCTTACTGCTATAATTGGTATAAGTATTGATTTTTTCATTTTTTAAATCACAATTTATTATAGAACACAAAAATACAAAAGGAATCTCTGGGAATGGTTGTCGTTGTGTTCGGAAGGTTCAAACTGGGTATCAAATAGGTTCAAAATGAAAAAATTACTATAACAATCGTCTAAAAATGCCAAAATGATAAAGTTTATTGCTATTTATTAATCAGTAAAAGCATTTCATTACTGATTGAAGTGGTTAGAATGAACAAAAAAACTGTGGTTCCATTTATAACATTCATTATTGGTATTCTCCTTATCGTAAATACTTCTTTTGTAGAAGGAGTTGATTTTTCACTAGTTGATGTGACAAATGATATTGTTCATGTAGTTGACGGAGTAACAACGGAAACTAACTTGACTAGTAAATCTGAGATAGATATTGTTTCATTGGAAATGAATGAAAGCTTTGTAGCGGTAGCTTTTCTTAGTACACCTTTTCTTCATATCGATAATTTCTATGATTTCATTGTTTATTGGAATGGAGATCAAAATGTCAACTTTACAGATGGTCATTGGAATCAAGGAAACATTATTTCGCAAACAAAATTGGTGAATAGTACAGGGGGAATTATTGTTAATACAAAAATTAATGACTCTATTGAAATGATTGGAAACACTATCTATTATCCAATTTATAATGCTTCATTAATTATTACCGATCTTGATCCAATTAATATGATCATGGATGCGCGTGTAAGAGGTGGTCCTGGTGCAGATTTATATAGAGATGTTCTAGAATATAATACCAATACTGGAACTGCTTCTGGATTTAACTTCACAATAACCATTATTGGGTTATCGACAATTATGTTTGCAGTTATTTTCTCTAAGAAAAAGCGCTGAAGCTTTTTCTTCTATTTTTCAACAATTTATTTTATATCTCGTTTAGTGTCAATAAGATGGTGTTGGAGCTATGGTTGAAAGTGAGGAAAAACTAACAGTAATAATTGACCATTATAAGAATAGAAACAAAGCAAAAGTACTCATTATTGTAGGATCAAGGGCTGTTGGTGATTTCAAACCTAATAGCGACTGGGATATTTATCTTTTTACAGATGAAGATCCTTACCCGAATGAATCGTTCCAAGAAGCCATTGAAGCCTATCCTGAAGCAATAAAAGATGAAGACATTGATTGTTACTGGAATTCTATGGATAGTAACACTTATCCTCCAAAATTATGGAGAGATTTGCGGAACTCAAAAGTAATACTAGAAACTCCAGATGGTTTCGGAGAAAAATTGAGAGTAAAAGCATTGGAGATGTATAAGAAAGGTCCAGAGAAATGGACTAATGATTATGCTTATGGAAGAATTCTCAAAGCTCGAAGATACATGAAAAAGTTTGAAGCTCATCTTGCTGATAAAGAATATGAAGAATTATTTTTGCGTATTGCTTGGCATTATTCCGAAAATATCATTGATTGGTGGTTTGGCATAAGACAAGAGTTTCCACTAAGACCTCAAGAAGCATTCCCATACATAAAAGAAAAAGACCCTCTTTTCTACAAAGAGTTACAAAGAATAGTTTCAGATAAAACAAGCTATAAAGAAAAAATAGACGCTTTCAAAAAAATACATCAATTATTGCTTGAATCCGAAGAATTTGAGAAATTACTATAGATTCTAATTCTGTTTTTTTATCTCAAGATTTCGAAATAATTTAAGAAAGTTTATTTCCAAATTGTCTCAAAAACTTGGCATAAGCGTTTAACACGATCATGTTCATCATTTCTTTTCCATAATGCTGGAATTAAAAAAATGAGGTGACGAAGAGCAAACAATTTCACTTGTTCTAGTTGAATTGCACCATATCCATCGTTAAAAGCTTGAAAAGAACCATCTATTATATGTTCAGTGTAAACTTTTGTAACGTCAAACATAGGATTTCCAACAGAAAGGTCAGCAAAATCTATCATTCCAATTTCACCATCAGTGGTATAGACAAGATTTGAGCCACAAAAATCTGCATGTAATAATACAGAAGAACTATTCTTAACAACCGATTTATGAGATTCAAAATATTGTAACACTTGTTCAACATCCTTTCGAGAATAATATGGTGTTTTTTCTAAAACTAGTAGTTCATCAGACAAACCCGATTGAAGATATTCAATTTGAGTAGAAAATTTACCTACAAGAGGTTCATCTGTTATCATACCAAAATTAGTTGTTTTAATACTATGAATTTTTTTAAATACTTCACCAATTTTAAAAAAAACTTCATAACGAGGAACTTTGGAGAAATCGATTTGTTCTAAATATGTCCCATCTAAAAAAGTTTCAATAAGAATTTGATCATCAATATATAGAATTTGAGGAACAATAATACCCTTCTTTGCTAAGAGTTTGTAAGCAATAGCATGAGAATTTCGAACTTTTCTATTGTTCATTGGATGTTTAAAGACAATTTTCTGTTTGTCTGTTTCCATAATCCAAACATCCATTTCCCATCCTCTAGTATTTCTTGAAATTGTTTTAACTTTTAGAGAAAGTTTTTCCCAAACTATTTTTTTTAATTTATTATTAATGAATTTCAATTAAACGCAACACTCATTGGATTACATATTTGCCAGATATTCATCCTAACTATTGAAGTGTATAATTTCATATAAAACTAGTTATGAAGAAAAAAAATTAAAGAAAGAAGAATCACTAAAAAGCTAGTTTTTCTTCTTGATTTTTCGTAAACCTATCATTACTATTAGAGATATTCCTCCCATCGTAATCCAAAAAGTAAATCCTGGAAAGGGAAAGGTACCTGTAGCATAATCTAGATTATCAGTATATTGTTCTCCTACTGCTATAGTAAACTGGGTGTGAATTGCAACAATGTGGGGATCCAATATCGTTGGGATTAATGATGTATTGTATATAGGTATAATTAAACCTACACCAACTGGATCTATTACATCATAAGCCCATTCATCAACAATTTCTACCCCTGAGCCATCTTCAATTCCAGTATGGACTTGATTATGTGTATCAGACCATGTGCCTTTTGTCCAGTTCCCAAGAAAATCATCACCAATCCAATAGATGCGAAATGAATATTCATAACCTGCAGAGTTATTCGGTTCTGCAACAAAAGTAATTGATATTGATACACCGTCAATTTCTACAGAGGCAATATCAATTTCATCATGAACACCCGCACCAGGGTTTCCCTGTGTTGAATTATTGTAATATGTTAGATCTGCAGTAGCATCATCAATTTTAAAATTTGCACCTCTAATAGGTGAAGTTTGTAGGATCATTATACAAAGAAATATGCCTATAAATCCAATCATAATTTTTTTTCTCAAATAACTTCCTCCATATTTTATAATAAGAATTTTTTAACGTGTTAGTTAAAACACCCTCCAAGATGTAATGAAGAACGGTATAAATAAAGTTTTTTAGAATAAGAAGAAGTTCATCTCTATTACTTTTACATATTGGAACACATAAAATTCATAAGTGTAAAAATGCAGAATAAAATGGTGGTTGGTTTCAAAAAAATGACCGTTACAGAAGAAAATGATGATAATAAAATTGAGACGTCAAGTAGTTTCGATGAGAAAAACGCCATTGAAGTGAAGAACCTAAAGAAACACTTCAAAGGGAAACGCGGGATGGAAGATGTTAAAGCAATTGATGGAATATCGTTTCACGTTGAAAAAGGTGAAGTTTTCGGACTTTTAGGGACTAATGGAGCTGGAAAAACAACTACTATAAACATTTTAACGGGTGCACTTTTACCAACCGAAGGGAATGCGTTTGTAAGTGGATACAATGTAGAAACAGAGATTCAAAAGATTAAAGAAATGATTAGTGTTTGTCCACAAGAAGCAGCTGTATACAAATTTCTTTCTGGTTTAGGGAACATCAAGTTTTTCGGAAATATGTATTTGATGCCAAAAGACAAAACAATTGAACGCGGAGAAGAACTGCTAAAGTTGTTAGGATTATATGACGCTCGGAATCGATTAGCTAGAGGATACAGCGGTGGGATGAAGAGACAATTAAGCTTAATTATTTCGTTAATTAACGAACCTGACATTCTTTTCTTGGATGAACCAACTGTAGGATTGGATCCTAGAAATAGACGAAAGGTCTGGGATTTCCTTAAAGGACAAAAAGACCAAAAAAATACCATTATTCTAACTACCCATTATATCGAAGAAGCAGAGGTACTGTGCAATAGAGTAGCAATCATGGATTATGGAGAGATAATTGCCATGGGTTCTCCACAAGAATTAATCGCTGAACATCAAGTGAAAAATCTGGAAGAAGTTTTCTTGAAAATAACTGGTAGAAGTATTTTGGAGGGGATTTAATGATGCAACCACAAAGAATTCTTACCCTCGTTAAGATGGAGATGACAAGACAAGTAATGGATCCATTAGTTTTAGTGTTTACAACGTTTTTAGCACCTGCACTTATTCTAATTTTCGGGTTGACTATGAGCAATAATTATGGATGGGATGAATCAGAAACATACTCTGTATTCGAAATTATGCTCCCAGGTCTTCTTGCATATTCTGGCTTATTAACAATATATGATGTTGCTGCTGGTGTTGCAGGAGAACGTGAGACAGGCATACAAAAAAGAATCAATACAACTCCATTAACAACCGCAGAATATATCTTAAGCCAAATGATTTCTTATACGATTAAACCAATTATCCAACTTGTAATAGGATTAGGTATAGCTGTCGCTGTTGGATATCGCCCACTTATTTTCTTTGGTACTGGATATTCATTAGGAAGCAAGTTTGTCGGAATCTTATTGGTGATTGTTTTTATGGTAATTTTCACCTTTTGCTCTGTAGGATTAGGTCTTATTACAGCAAACTTTGCCAAAACTGCTGGTGCAGCTGGTGGATTAGCTTTTATTTTTATTGTACCCCAACAGATATTTGGTAGCTTTATTCCTCCAGGATTTATGGGAATGGAAGGTATAGGATGGGCTTTGCCAAGTTGGTATGCTACTAGAGGTTTTGGCTTACTTTTCGCTGGAACACCTTTTACTGACACAGAAATATGGCTTAGACTTGGAATACTTCTAGCTATTAGTATTGTAATATATATTGTTGGTATATTATTATATGAGAGAAAGAAAAGAAGATGAAGTTTATTCCTAGAATCTGAGCGTGTATAATTTTACATCGCTCAACTTCATTTTATCAACCAATAAATTACTTAAATTAAACATGCAAAATACCTTTGAAGGTTAGATGAAATGATGAAAGCAATAATATTTGAAAAATATGGCCCACCCGAAGTTCTTCAACTTAAAGAGGTAGAAAAACCAACTCCCAAAGACAATGAAGTACTGATTAAAGTACATGCGACAACAGTACATAGAGGCGATGTGAGAATGCGAAAATTCGATGTTCCTCGCGCGCAATGGCTCTTCGCACGAATGTATTTAGGTTTTAGAAAACCAAAGAGAGCTATACTTGGGATGGAATTAGCTGGAGAAATTGAA
>JAGMDP010000100.1 GCA_023128635.1 Candidatus Heimdallarchaeota archaeon
TAACAGAACAACAATACAATTGTGATTATACAAGTAATGATACTGATAGCGACTTAATCACAGATCAAGAAGAGATTCATCCCGGAACCGATGGTTGGATAACTAACCCCACAAAAGAAGACACAGATTTTGATGGGTACTTTGATTATGATGAAATACATGTCTTTTTTACAGACCCAACTGATAAATTTGATAGTCCATACTATTCCCAACCACTTATGTGTAGGAGATTCAGAGGATTAAGTGATGGGATACATAAAATAACATTCAGTTGGTCTCAACCAAAGAATTACCTGCCAGGTTGGTATTACATGTTACTCATTGTGAATGGTACTTTAGAAACAAAGATTTATTCAGGAATATCTAGAACTTTTACTTATATCCCCACTCCAGACGTATTTATTACCTACCAAGTTTATTGCTATAAAACCTATGACAATCGAGGTATCTATGCTCAATGGTCTGGTAGTATTTTTAGTGTTCATGTAGATGTTGAAAATCCAGAATAAGAGAGATTTTACTTGCTCTACTATTTCTTCAGTTTAAACGTTCATTTTATAAAAAAGAAAAACTGTCTATCAATTATGCCTAATAAACAATTAATAAGATTTTACCAAGAACTTTCGACAAACGCTTGGCCCGCAAAGTATTATTATTTGTTAAATGGTTGGGTAGCGAGAATTTCTGAAGGAATAACAAAAAGAGCCAACAGTATTATGCCTTTGACTTATTATGGTGATAAACTTCTAAAAGACATTCAAGTTGCAGAAGCAATATATACTAAAAATGAATTACCTGTTATTTTTCAACTACCAGATTATTATGAACCAAAGAATCTTCTCGAGACACTTCTTGAAAAAGGCTATAAAATAATAGATGAAACTCTTGTGATGACTGCAAATATTAAAGATATGCTTGATATTCCAATCAATCAAGATTTTACATATCAAAATACTGCCGAAGCAAAGAATGAATGGTTTAACTCAATGTCAGTATCTGGAAGAGGAACACAAGAACGAATAGAAGGACAGAAAGCAATCATAAATAGAATCCTTCAACCTAAAAGCTTCTTTTCTGCTAAACGAGAAAAAGAAATTGTCGGAATTGGTATGGCCGTCCTCGAACAAGGAAATTTAGGAATTTTTGATATGCTGATAAATCCTGCTGTTCGTCGTCAAGGAATTGCTGGTTCTTTAATAGCTAAAATGGTGGACTGGGGAAAAGAGAATTCAATTCAAAGTACTTATTTGTGTGTGCAAGGAGATAATCAACCTGCAATAGCTCTCTACAAGAGAGTTGGATTGAGAGAAAGTTTTCGCTATCGCTATCTAATAAAAAAATAAGAAAATCTTAGAAAATATCAGATTTTTATCATCCGACAACATATAAATACTAGACAATTAAATTTGAATTGAGGGTTACAAATGAGTGATAATGTCGATTACTATATCCATTTAGGAATAGCTGTAAGAATACCTATGGCTTTTGAGAAATTCTGCGACAAAAATTATTCTCTCAAGGAAGAAATCCCGGAAGGAATAGATGAATCTTCTGAAGATGCTCGAGTAAAAACTATCTTCCATATCTTCAATAAAGAAAAAGAAAAAGTGGCTACATTTAATCCAATAGGTGAATATCAATGCCTGAAAGATTCTTTCAAAGACATTTTTAATCGAATGGTTGAAGATATAGAATATGCCGCCTATAAAGCTAAGAAAGCCCAAGATGAAATTGATAAAAAACTCGCTGAAAGATTTGATGAAGAAATCAATCTTGATGAATAGTTTGTTCTCGTTTTTTTATTTTTCTTTGTTTTGTGTGTTTTTTTATCTTGAAAATCCTATTCTGTCAGAAGAGAAAAGATTATCAATCAAGTTTGTGAGATTTATTAAACTGTTATCAAATATCATACAGAAAATTAGAACATCAATAATCTTTCAATAGCTAAATCGATCATAATTTGTGAGAAGCTGATTTGAAATGTTAAATATTGAACAAGGTAATTTACCGATTTATGAAAAAACGATTGATAAAGACCTCTCTGTTTCCTATTATTATTCAAAGGGGAGCATAGATATTACAATTGTTTTAATTCATGGTCTAGGTTCAACAAAAGAAGATTTTCTTTCAATTCTTAATTATGAAGAATTGACTTCTTATGACATTATTTTTGCTGATCTCGTAGGTCATGGGGATTCCTCAACACCAAAAAAATTCTCCTACACTATGGATGACCAAGCAAAAGTCCTATACAACTTGTTGCAAATCCTTTCTATGAAATCAGAAGTCGTAATTATTGCTCATTCAATGGGTGGACCAATAGCAATTTCATTAGCGCAGATGCTTGGCTACAATGTAGCTGGAATTGTGTATGCTGAGGGAAACTTGGATGAAAGTGATTGTTTCTTTTCAAAAACTATCGCTACTGAGCATTCACTCGAAGAATGGAAAACAAAAGCTTTTCAAAACATAGTACAAAAACTGAAGCAAGATCCAAGTAGTCAGGAGTATGTGAGGTCCTTTAAAAAAGCGGGCCCTCTAACCACATACAAATCATCTCAAGATTTATACAATCTTTCAATAGAAGAGAAAATTTTGAAAAAATTAGTACAGTTATCTGTTCCTGTATTAGCAATATATGGAGAAACCAATAAAGGAAAATATACTTCAGAAAACAAGATAGCAACCGAATTTCCTATGTGTTTCATACCAGAAGCTGCTCATTCTATGATGATTGAGAATCCTGATGCATTCTACCAGGCAGTAATAGATTTCCTCCTCCAATTCTGAAATAGCCATTTTTTTTTCTAGTAAAATCCTCCGCAGATTTTGGAGATTTCTGAGTCGACAAAATGTGTGCCACAAGCGTAAGGTTAAAAGACAAGAAAACTGCGTTTAGAATTGTTAAAATTAACTTTTTGCAACTCTCGTATCATCTGTCGAATTTGCAGAGGTTAAATATGGTATGTTAACCATAGGTGAATATAGGTTGAATTAATCTGCAATCTATGCCGAGGTGTTGGGTTCAACCAATTTTAAAGAACTGGTAGAAAAGTTGATCTTAAAATGGATGAAAATAATAAGAATTTGAAAATAATGATTGTTGAAGACGATCCACTTATTAGACAATTGTATGAGCAGATTCTTAGTGAAAAAGGGTATCAAGTGATTTGTGTTGCTGCTGATGGTGTAGAAGCAATTAAATTATATCAAAAACTCGAAGAGAAACCGGATCTAATAATCCTTGATTTCAGAATGCCAAAGAAAAACGGTCTTGAAGTTTCTCAAGAGATTCTTAATTATAATTCCTCTACAGATATTCTCATGATTAGTGGTGATCCGCTTTTTGATAGAAAAGCAGTAATCAGTCGTGGCGTAAATGTAATGCAAAAACCTGTGAATATTAATGTATTATTACAGGAAATTAGAATGATTGGTGGATATTAGAATAAATTAGGTATCTAATTTACTCATTCACCAGCTTTTTGCTGAATCTTTTTTGCCCATTTTTTAGCTTCTTTTACAAGTGCTTCGGTGTTCTTCTTTAGAGGTTCGACGTACTCTGACACACCAAGAATAGTATTTTTCTTTAGAATATCACCCATGTCTGCTAGTACTCCTTCTGCACTACCCGCACAGCAAGCAAACAGTCCAATCTTTTTATTTTCGATTTTGACTTTCTTTAAGAATGAGCGAACAACAGGATTGAGTCTCCAAGCCCAAACTGGTGTACCAAGAAAGATAAGATCATATTTACTGAAATCTATGTCGGTTTTTTCCAATCTAATATTCTTCTTTGTCATGGATTCAAACCCACCTCGAAAATAGAGCATGAAACCACCAGATGATTTGATATCCTTTGCTCGCTGAATTTCAAATAATTCAGCGTTAACTTCTGAAGCAATTGATTCTGCCATGAGTTTTGTATTACCAGTTTTTGAATAATAAATAACTAAGCTTTTCATTTCTTCTCTTCCTCGTAGTTCTTGGATTCCTTTAATTATGTTTCATCAAACATCATTTAAACTCTTTCATGCTTGAGAAATTTTTATAATAGTAAAGATCTTCATTTTTCAATTGCAAGGATAAAGGAAAAAGAAATTATAAGAGGTAATTCAAAGTGGTCAAAAGATGTGAATGGGGGTTGAATCATCAAATCTCCATAGATTATCACGATAAGGAATGGGGTGTTCCAGTCCATGATGACAAAGTACTGTTTGAATTCTTAGTTTTAGAAGGAGCTCAAGCAGGATTAAGTTGGATAACAATTCTCAAGAGAAGAGAGAATTATCGGAAGGCATTCGATGATTTCGATTTTGAGAAAATCGTAAAATACAGTGAAGAGAAAATTCTCGAATTATTACAAAATCCAGGAATCATACGAAATAAACTAAAAATACGTTCTACTATTACAAATGCTCAAGCATTTATTGAAGTCCGAAAAGAATTCGGTACATTTGATAAATACCTTTGGAGTTTTGTTGATAACAGACCAATTCAAAACAAATGGAAAAGCATGAAAGAACTTCCAGCGAAAACTGAGCTTTCAGAACAAATCTGTAAGGATTTGAAAAAACGAGGTTTCAGATTTGTGGGACCTACCATTGTTTATGCTTATATGCAAGCTGTTGGAATGGTAAATGATCATACAATTGATTGTTATCGTTATAAGGAACTAAAAAACCCTAAGTAAAGTAATATCTTATTAATTCAAAATCAGTAATCCAAATATGTCGTATTTTGAAGTAACTAAAAATGTCGTAGCTGCTAATGCTACAAATCGTGAAAAATCAAAAGTAAATAATGCCGCTCAAACAATAGTCATGTCTTGTTTAGCATTACCAGATAAGCTAGTTTTTGTTGATTGTGGAGTCTATTTAGACGTCGCTGAGAAATTCAGAAAAGATATGGAAAAGAAATTTCAAAGAAAAACAAGCCACCTAATTCTAACACATACACACTGGGACCATATTCTAGCAATGAAAGTTTTCAAAGATGTCGATATCGTCGTATCAAAGAAAGGCTTAGCTTCACTAAAGAAAGATCTCAAAGGATATTTGAGCCCCGAAGAACTACTCGAGTATGCAGGACAATATGCTGCAGAAGACACTGTTCTGGCAAATGACATTAGGAATGCCGATTTATTTTTGCCAAATATTGCTGCTAAAGATGAATTTCGTATAAACTCTGGAGAACATGAAATTCTATTCAAAGTTATTGGTAATCATACTGCAGGTTCAGCGTTTGTTTACTATCCTCAAGAAAAAACCATGTGTGCTGGAGATAATCTACTTGAATGTTATCCACAATTACTCGACTCGAATTGGAAGACAATGGATCTACTTCAATCATGGGAAGAGATGGATATTGAACACGTGATACCAGGTCATGGAAAACCGGTTACAAAAGAGTACATCACCAATATTCAATCATATTATAACAAATTGATAACCTTTCTAAAAGAACAAATAAAACAAGATGTTTCATTTAAAAAAGCGCTTAACAATCCAGAATTACCTGAATATTTTGGTACTACTCAATCGGATTGGTATTATGCTTGTAGACCTACAGCAAATTGGTTGACAGTAAGTATTGAGGGTTGGTACAAATTCCTGAAGAAGCAAGAGAAGAAGTGATTGTTATGGTTCTAAAAATACTTGGTTTGGCAGATTTACACTCAAGAGGAAGACTAGCAATTGACAGTCTCACAAGGATTGTTGAAGAAGAAAAAATAGATTTAATCGCGGTGGCTGGAGATTTAACAACATTTGGTAATCCGAAAAAAGTAAGAAAGGTTTTAGAAGAATTAGACAAATTAAACAAACCAATTTTCTATGTTCCGGGTAATATGGACTCAGAGGATTCAGATAGCATCGAGTTTTCAAATGTGAAACCACTGCATGCGAGAACACGGAATTTTCAAGGCTTTAATTTCATTGGTCTTGGAGCTTCTAATCCAACTCCTTTTAATACTCCAAATGAGCTGCCAGAAGAGATGTTGAGTTTATTGTTGGGAAAAGCTTTGGAGGAACGACCAAATGATGACCCACTAATTCTGATTTCTCATACTCCGCCATTGGACTCAGAAGCAGACAAGATAAGAAGAGGAACTCATGTAGGAAGTTTCTGTGTAAGGGACTTTATTGAACGAGAAAAACCAATTCTAGTCTTATGTGGGCATATTCACGAATCAAAGTCTATCAGTATGATTAGTGAAACACTTTGTATTAATCCTGGAGCTGGGGCACATAGTAATGCAGCTATAATAGAGATCATGTTGGATGAGCAGGGTAAAGCAATAGCTAAGGCTGATTTTGTTAATTTTTAGAAAAAAAAGAAAAAAATTGAGATCTAGTGTTCAGATCTCTTTTTCATAATAATCAATTTTACCTGATTGTGAGAAACCAAATGATTTGTACTTTTCTTCTAGTGGGAGTGTGTCGCCAGATAGGAAAAGACTGGTCTTTTCAGCACCTAATTCTTTAAGCTTATTTATTGCAATTGAAAGAAGTGGTGAAAAATACTTATCATCTTCATAATATAGATTTCCAAAATTGAATTCTTTTGGATCATTCTGGCTACGATAAGCTAAAACTCGTCCTACTATTTTATCATCTTCACGGATAACCATGTGAATTGGAAAAGCTTCTTTATCCTTACTCATTCTTTCAAAGTTGGCTCTTGCATATTCCTCTGGAGCACCTAGTTTGTCTACGAAAATCTTTACCATCTGTTCTAAATCTCGGGATTTATCAAATTCTAAAACCTCAATCTCGCTTTCCTGTGTTGAGAGTTCTTTCAATTTTGCTTCCATCAAGATGTAGAGGTCTCGAGAGTATTTTAATTCGTGTTTCTTTGCTTTTTCAACTGTACCTTTGTATATCTCTCCGACTCGAGTCTGAATTCTTTGTATACCCTTTTTCTTTAGATTTTCGACAGCTTTTTCAAATAGTAAATCTGAGCACTCTTCGTGACCGGGTAAACACAATGCAAATTCTAGATTAGCACGTTTTATTCCATCTTCACTTTCTGGGACAATTGAAGAAGTTAGAAATGCGACCATTTCGTCTTCTTTGAAAGCGTAAAGCTTTGTTTCAGGGTCAAATCCTTCTCGAGAGTAGGCTTGTTTTAGTTGAGTAGCTGGTGTTTGACCAAAACCACGCCAATCCTTTGTGGCTTCTTTTCCCACTTTCTCCTGGGCTTCCAAGAAAGCTTCTTGGTAGCTCTTAATCTCGTATTTTGACATAAATCAACAATGTGATGGAACAATCTTAAAATTAACTCTTACTCTGAAAAGCACTACCTTTAAACACAAGCAAAAATAGATAAATGTAGAAAAATAAAACGAATTCCGAGGAACAATTTTTGACAGCAGCAGAAGACAAAAACAACACTGAAGGATTTAAGCATATAAAATTCAAGTATACAGAACCAAGATGGGATGCTCACGTGCATCTCTACAAAATAGAAGATACTGCTGAATTAGTAAAATATGCTAGCGAATACAATATCCAAAAATTCACAGCTATTGTTAGGGAAGATTGGAAAGTATACGATGAAAAATTCCCAAATAAATTCGTATTCGCACGCTTTATTATGTCTCAGAATTTATTCTCCGGAGATATTAAGGAAGCTTTAGACGACATACAATTAATGCATGATTCCGGTTATCCCATAGCAAAATTTTGGTATGCTCCTCGTTGGCGAAAATATGTTGAAGATCATTTGAAACAAAAGGTCAAAGGATTCAGAATAGATGACCTAAGACTTGATCCACTCTTCGGTAAAATCGAAGATTTAGGCTTAAAAATGATTTTTCATATTTCAGACCCTGATTTATTATACAAGAAAAACTACCAACCTGCAAGTTACTACGGAACCAAAGAGCAACATCTTTTGGAACTAGAGAATATTCTGACTCGTCATCCAAATTTAAAAATCCAAGTTGCCCACTTAGCTGGACAACCAGAACAATTAGATAATTTGGGGAGATGGTTGGATACTTTCCCAAATCTCTATATTGATATTTCTTCTGCAAAATGGATGGCTCGAGAGTTTTCTTATAAAACTGAAGAAGCAATTGAATTCTTTAAGCAATACCAAGATCGAATATTTTTTGGAACTGATATTGTTACAGGGAGAACAGATCGTGAACCAATTCCAGGTTATTATTATTTGCGTTATCTGTCATACTTAGCATTATTGGAAACAGATGTTCGGGATTTACCTTTGCCTTTGGAAGATTTAGAAAACGATAATAAAACTGTAATAAATGGTTTAGATTTACCTATGAAGATTCTCCGCAAAATTTACTGGTCAAATAGTGAGAAATTTTTCAAAGCTTAGTTAATAATCTTGATTTTATAACCACACTCTGGACAATTAAAGTTATTAACTAACATACTTTCAATAAAGCGACTCTGAGAACGAGCAATAACTATTTGTTGACATTCCGGACAAAATGTGTTAAGTGATGAGTGCCCAAGAATGTTGCCAATATAGACATAATTCAATCCATTTTTCATAGCAGTTGTTCTTGCTTTCTCTAAAATTCCAATATCTGTTCTTGGTAAGTGAAATTTGTGAGTAGGGTAATAGGCATTAAAATGAAGGGGAATGTCTGCGGAAAAATCATTCGCAATTCTCTTGGATATCTCGCTAAAATACTCCTCTGAATCACTAATTGTAGGAATAACTAGAACAACTATCTCGAGATGAATGCTTTTTTCGAAAGCTAAAGCAATATTCTCAAAAACGTAATCACTATTTGCATTGCAATACATTTTCATATTCTCCTTCCCGCCTTTCAGACTAACAGTCATAGATGAAAGACCATTTTTGATTAAATCCCTCAAAACCTCCTCGGACATATATCCATTCGTGACAAAACCACTATATAATTTTGGATTCGCTTTCGTGAGTAATTTCATAACATCTAATGCATACTCTGCCATTAGTGTTGGTTCATTAAACGAAAAAGAAACTCCTGAAGATTTTGGGTTCTGAGAAATGATATCAACAAGATTCTCAGGTGAAAGAAAGTGTTTTTCATCGTATTTCTTAGGTTCAACTTTTGTTAAAGAGTAATTCTGACACCAGGGACAAGAAAAATTACAGGACCAAGAACCAATCGTGGTTGCATAGGATCCAGGGTGAAAATGATATAATGGTTTCTTTTCAATGGGATTCA
>JAGMDP010000101.1 GCA_023128635.1 Candidatus Heimdallarchaeota archaeon
TGAAAGGACTTTTTTCTCCGGTTTTTTCCAAAGCAGCTAGAATTTGCTGAAGTAGAACTTCCTCTGTTACTAAACCCTCAACACTCCCTAAGCCGTTGTTAATTATAGTATTTGGTACACCAAAGATATCGAAATCTGCAGCTAGCTTAGCAAATTGCGAGGATTCAATCATTTCTGCAGTTATGTTATCATTGGCTAAAGCTAATTTGTGAGCTCGTATCACCATAGCTGGGCAGTAGGGGCACTCTAAAGTAACAAAAACTTTTAGATTTACTTTGTGTGTAACTTTCTTCAGTAATTCTTTTGCTTCTGGGGTGAGTACAGGGTTTCTATTGGAAACTAACATAATTGATTCAATGAGTGTAGTAAATTCTTTTCCAGCAGGAACTCCAAAGAATCTAATTCCATAGTCTTTTGCTCCATCAATTGCTATTGCAGGATGTCTTTCTATCCCATACTCCTTCGCTTTAGGATCATTTTCTTCGCAATCACAAATTTCAACTTTGATCTTATCAGATAATTCTGCAACAGAATTCACTAAAGAAATCATTTCATTACAGAATAAACAATGATTCTTAGAAGAAAAGACCTTCAAGGTAACAGGCTCTATCATATCAGTAAAGCGCTGCATAACAACCGCTTTCAAACTTTCATCTATTAATGTTGACACTACAATATACTCCTTGTATTTCTATTCAATGATTCTTGTTGTTTTTTAAAATAGTTATTGATTAAAATCTTAAGGTTTATGAATGAATTCCCTTTGAATCTTTCAATTTGTCTTGTTGAGTATTTAGTTTCTAATTTCTTATGAATTATAATGCCAATTAACACTTTTTTAAAAGTAAAAAGAACAATCATAGACTAAGACATTTAGTGGAAAAGGTACTGTAACAAAAGGAATTTATAGATTAACTAAAAAGAAAATATTGAAATAGAACTAAGCTTCTCGCTAATTGAGAGAAATCAACTATTTGGTCGTTTGTATCATTGCAACAAACTCTTGAGGAAGTAACCCAAAATTTCCATTCATTATTAACTCATGATTTCAATGTAGATGGTATATCAGAAATAATGGCAGCTAGATTAAGGAAGGGTGGTACAGAGGTATGCATAATACACCCCAAACATATGGCAAACTATGGGGTAAAAATTAATGAGAAAATCAACACAATGTGTGTCGCTCAAACAAGCTTAGATAGAGGATTTGAGCTAGTAACAGGTGATATCAAAGGTGTTGTTCGAATTAATTCTCGAAATGGTAAACCTTTCTTTAGTAAAGATATAAAGGATGGAATTCGTCTGCCTTCTGCTGTTCTTCGAGCAGCACCAGGGGATATGAATGGAAATAAGCTTTCGGAGATAGTTGTTGGGTGCGCAAATGGCGAAGTAGTTATGGTTGAGAGAATCCCTGGGAAAAAACACAAATGGGATAAAATTAGAGGTTTCTCATTAGGCAAAGTCTACCAGCAACCAGTAAACAATGTCATAACTGGGGATTTCAATGGAAATGGGCAAATAGGATTCATTGCGGGATCCAAAGATGGTATGTTCAAAGAAATTGAATTCAGACCACAATTACAGAAATTCGATTTAATAGGTGAATTCAGAGTAGAAACAGAACCTAGTTTTTGCTTTTGTGGAGATATTGACCGAGATGGCATCTCAGAAGTTATGATTGGAGAATACACTGGAAGATTGAGCATTTTCAAACGAAATAGATTAATGTCTATTCATAATTTGGATGGAGCAATAACTTGTGGTGCTGTGGGAGATGTTGATAATGATCGACAATTAGAAGTAGTCGTCGGAACTGCTAATGGATCATTTCATATTTTCCGTCAAAACACCATGGAAAGCTATGAGGGGTATAGTAATATTAACGATCTTCGCATTGGAGATTTAAATGGTAATAGTTCAAATGACTTAGTTTTCTCAATTGACAAACGAAGAATTGTCGCATTTAGTTTTATGAGAGATAAATCAAGAGAAAAACCAAATGCTGAATTACTGCCATATCAAAGTGCAAAACCACCTGCCCCACATTCACCAGATATTACAAATAATTTCTGTCCCAATTGCCAATCACAAGTAAGATTCATAGAACAATATAGACGCTGGTACTGCTACAGTTGTCGTCAATATGTTGCTCCCGTAAGCAAGCAAGAATCAGCTACCAGAAAACCTCAAATTGATGCTCAAACTCATGGTAGTCCATATTCAATTGGCTCTCCTTATGAACCGTATCCACCTTATGCGACTCAAACCAATGGTCAAACACAAGCACAGCAAGGAATTGACAAAGTAAAATCAAAAGTGGAAAGCTCCCTTGCAGCTATAGGTGAAAGCAAGGAAATTGAATGGCAAGAAGATAAAGAACAACCTGCTGAGGTCGAACCAGAAGCTAATTACTTCCTACCAGTGGATTTAGAAGCTGATCCTGAAGCAGGGGCAGAATTTTTCAATGATATTTTGAAAATCAGACATGTTATACTCATTCATGCACATTCTGGTGTTCCTTTATTCAGTCAAGGTTTTGGAAAGGATATTGATGTCTCATTAACAAGTGGATTCTTGAGTGCAGTTGGTACATTTACTGAAGAAATGTCTGGAGAAACAGATAAACGTATTGGAGTTTTCAGTGAGATAGGGCGAGAAGGCTTCTGGATTATAATCTACGAAGGAGAACATTCTAAAACAGCTTTACTGGTTACTGAAAAGTTGGGTCCTCTACTAAAGAAACGAATAAAATTCTTCATGAATGAATTCGAAGCTAATTATAAGGAAGACCTAATAAATTTCACAGGTTTTATTTCTACATTTACTGGTGCAACAGATTTACTTGAAAAGCATTTAAGACTCGAATATCTTTATCCACTAAAACCAGACGTCAAAAGAATGAGGTTAACAGCAGTAACTCAAAATGAAAAGAAATTAGCTAAAACTTATACTGAGTTTTTGTCAAAAACAGAGGAAGAAGTATTTTATGTCACAGAATTGATAGATTTAGCCTATCAAAACTCAGAGACAAACCTTTCGAAAGAAGATGTATTAATTGTACTAATAAAATATCTAGAAAATGGTATGCTAATTCCATTACCACCACCCCCAGATGATGCTTTCTAGTGGAAATCTTCAAACATACCTACTACTAAAAACTTATGAGTTGTTTTTTCCTAAACATATTGTCTAAGTGCAAATATTTAGTAAGTTCATATTTCCAAATATTTAATATTGTACGTGTTTAAATAATTTAAGAGGCAAGTTGTTATGTCCCAGTTGTTGGAAAAAGCAATAGCTTTTGAAGAAAAAAGCAAATGGAAAAATGCAGCGGAAACTTTTCTAAAAGCTGCAAATGAATTCATTAATTCTGGCAAACCAGAAAGTGCTAAAGAACCTCTACTAAAAGCTATTGAAAATGCAGAAAAGGAAGACATTCCATCATTATTAATAGAAATTATATTTGTTTTCGAAAGTATTACTTCTGAAAAAGAAAAAAAGACTGTACTTCTGAAAGCAATAAAACCTTTAAATCAATTAATTGAAGAAGCAGAAAAGAAGAAGAGATATGATTTACTACTTGATTTTATAGATAAAAAAGTAATTACTGCAAAAGCAATTCAAAAGGATGTTGAAGAAGCACAAACAGAAAAGGGAAAGTATCTACAAAAAATTGCTTTATTAATTCTCGCAAGTAAAAAAGATGAAGATAGGAAATTAGGAAACACTTACCTTAAAGAAGCTTCTGAAACATTACTAGAGATTGACAAAAAAGAAGAGAAAGTTCAGGGTGAAATCAAAGCTTTTACACTTATTTTAGAAGAAGGTTTTTTGGAAGAAGGGCTTCTTCTATTTGATGGAGTTATTGAATACTGTAAAGTTGAGGGATTGCTGGGGAAAGCAACAGAAGCAATTAAGGTTTTAATTACACAAGCACAAGAAATTCTCCTTGGGAAGGGTTCAAAGAAATTAGTAAAAGCTTTAAAAGAAAAAATTAGTGAAGCAGATCCAGGTGGAGAGCTATTAGATCTTGGGATCGAAAAAGGGAGAGACATTGGTCTAAATGAGACAATTGCTGAAATTGCTCACATTCTTTCTGAGCAAGCACAAATAATTTATGAGAAGAAAAAATATGCCCCAGCTCTCGAAGTTTATAATAAAGCATTACAATTATTTGTTGAAATTAATCAAAAAGATTTTGCATTAACATTAGCGGATAGAATTGTTAAGAATGCTTATGCTCTTTTGGATATAAAAGGGATGTTTGCAACTGGTATGAATTATTTTGCAATCATTCACCAAATTGAAAAGATTGATTTGGAATATTTAGGGGCATTTTATCAAGTAAAAGCTCAAAACATGTTTTTAAGAGGAAGAATCGAAGTTGCGTTAGAAGATTACAAAAATTCAACTAAAGCATATCTCTTTGGAAAACTAATCGAAAAGTTTACAGCTGTTGTAGATGAGATTTTTACTAAAGCGGTTGAATTGATTGCAACTAATAAAATTGAGATAGCTACAAAATACACTGAAAGTGGACAAGAAATATTAGAGGGAGTTCAAGCTTTTGATCAATTAGGAACTAACTTAACTCAAATTTCTGTCGAATTAAGTAAAGCAAATCATATAAAAGAAGCAGAAAATTTCTCAATAAAGGCTATTGAGAACCTAGTAAAAGCTGGAGACGTAGAAGGAGCTGCAAAATCGCACAGAGCTTTCGGAGAATCATTATTAGGATTAGAACAATATGAAGCAGCAATTTTCCGCATGATTGAAGCATCGAAATTATATAAAAGTGCGAAAGTTGAAGATGAGATACAAGAAGCAATAACACCTTTATTGATTGCAGCAAAAAACAAGCTTAATGAAAAGAATGTGGAATTAGCAAAACTTCTTTTCAATGGCGCTGCCCAGTGTGCTCAACAAAAGAATCCAATCGCAGAAACAAACATTGTCCTTGAATTTACTGATCACGCAATTTTCAATGGTTTTCCAGAACTTGCTCTAGAATATTTAGCTTACGCAACAAGAGTTTTGGGGAAAAACTTTCCAGAAGAAAACAAGAATATTGTTAATAAATTGATTGCAACAGGGAAGCAATTAATAATCTCTGATCAGAATTTTGTTTTAGGGAAAAGTTTCATAGAAACTGGTATCAATACTCTAACATTACTTGGTGAAAGTCTTGATGCAACCAACCTATTAATAGAACATAGTCAGCTTTTATTCGATAATAATCAAAATGATTTAGCTAAGGATCTGTTAGTTCAACTAACTAAAATTATTACAAATGAAAACAATCCAGATATATTCGCACAGAAAGTTACCTTCGGAGCAAAAATTCTCATAGATTTTAATTTCATTGAAGAGGGAATTGAATTATTAAGAAAAGCGGTTGGTTCTTACTTGAGTTTGGGTTCAAATGAACCTGTTATACAGATAGCATTTTATTGTGCAGATAAAGCGAAACGAGCTCTCAGTAATAATGAAACTATCCATGCCAAACACTTGTTTATTACTTCTATGGAATTTAGTTCATTGGTAAATCTGGAAACCCAAGATCAAATTCTTC
>JAGMDP010000102.1 GCA_023128635.1 Candidatus Heimdallarchaeota archaeon
GGAAGACTAATCATCGTTCAAGGAGGTATTTTGAGAGATCAAAAAGAAATGTTTGAAGAGTCATCCGAATTCATTAGAAACGGAATTAAAATATTAAATCAAGTTGGCATGCTGTCAGAAGCTGGAGAAGCAGCACTTGCTCAAGGACAATTATTCATTGAGAAAGGTAATTACATCTTTGGTGAGGAACTAATCGAGACAGGAGCACAATTCTTTATCAAAACAAGTGATTCAGAAAGATCTGGTGATGCATTTCAAGCTTTAGCTGATGTCAATATTCGACGTGAAAATTGGGCAGATGCATTAAGGCAAATACAGTTATCAAACAAATCGTATCAACAAGCAAATCTCCCCGAGAAACTAACAAATTCCATTTTGAAAACTGCTGAAATTGGAGCTAAGTCACTAATTAGTAATCCTGAAGGAAATAGAAAATTTGCAGTAAGCTGTTTTGAATTAGCTTCTTCTATTGCTCAAGAATCACAGCTTATTGAGACAACAATTGATGTCTACATATGTGAAGCAAGAGCTTTTGCTTCAATTAAAGATCATCAAACAACATACAATCTATTTCTACAAGCTGTCAATTTACTCGAGCAACAAGATGAGCAGGTGAAATCACCGGGTGTTGCTGAGGAACTCTCCATTTTTGCTACAAGTTTCATTTTAGAAGAAGAAATTGAACTTGGATTACATTTTGTTGACTTGTCTACCGGCATCTTTCTTCGACTCAGTCAACCAATGAAAGCTTCTGAAGTATACATAAAATCCTGCAATTCGCTTTTGAAACAAAATAGAATTGTTGAGGGAGTAAAACTGGTTCTTCTTGCATCAGACACTTTAATGGTTGCTAATGAATACGAACAAGCTGCAAAAATCCTAGAGGAAATTGCTGATCTCTTATTTGATATGAAGGATTACCAGAATGCTTCCATAGTTACTGGGCAAATTGTCACAGTACATCAAAAAACTGGCTCTATAGATGAACAGAAGAAAGCAATTTACAAATTAGTTGGTAATGCTCAAGATGTAATTGCTGATGGCAAAATTATGGAAGGCGAGCAATTATGGGAAGAAGTTGCAAACTACAGTGTTTCAACAAGTCTAGAATTTGCTTTAGAAATCAATGGTATGCGAATCGAAAGTTTGCGAGCTGCTGGAATGTATAATTCCATGAATAATGCATTTACACAAATACTCCCAATTTTGGAAGAAAATAATGAGCGAATGCTGGAACAAGGAAATATAATAGCTAATATTGCAGGCGAATTATACGATAAAGATGAATTAGAGCTCTCTAAGAGCTTTATACAAACTGCAATAGAGTATTATCGAAAATCAGAAAATCATGAACATGCAAAGAATCTTTGTTTATCAATGAGTCACAGATTCATTGAGAAAGGAGACGAGGCTAACGGTATAGAATTGATCGATCATGCTGCCAACATTGCTAATGAAATATTAGGTTCACATGAAGCAGCTAAAATCTATCTAATTTCAGGGTTCATTTTAGTAGAATTAGGGCATCAAAAAAGTGGGAAATTAGCTATAGATAAAGCAATTGATATAGAATTACAAACTAAAAATATGGCTGGTTGTAATGAACTCGGCGATATTACACTTGCTAAAGCAGTTGAATTAGCTCAGAGTGATTTGGAAAAAGCAAATGACATTTATGAATTAGCTGTAACAATATTTGAAAAAGCAGGCGCCTATACAAAAGCAGGAGAAACTTCATCTACAATTGTTGGAAGTCATCTAAGTGTAGGGAAGGCAAGTGAAGCTGTCAAGAATGCACAAAAAGCAGTCGAGCTTTATCTTAAAGATAAAAATATTGAGCGTGCGGTAGGGACAACAAAACAAATTCTTGAATCAGCACGAAGGTTTTTAGAAGAAAATGAATTAACTAAAGCCGTTCAAATTCTTGAAAAAGGCAGATTGCTGGTTGAAAAAATTTCCAGATTTGATCTTCTCGCAATAATTGTTAGTATTTACCTTTCTGCTGCAAACCAATTCTTACCAAATAGAAAATCATCTATTGGAATTTTCTTCTTAAATAGAGCTTTAGATTTGGCGAATAGCAGTCCAGACCCGGAGGAAATTAAGAGAATTATTGATCTCTCATTGAAACTTGCTATTGATATAATTAGTAAGAAGAATTCAATTGCAGGTGCCAAGGTTTTAGAGATTGTGGGAAATCACGACATCTCGAAAAAAGTGCTTCTACCATATGTTTCAGATACCTACATGGAAGGAATAAAAATAACATTAGATGTCGAATGGAATATGATTGGAAAAATAACTCGAGATGCTATGCAGTTCTTTAAAGTGACAAAACAAGAAGAAAAAATCAACCAGTTAATATTAATTTTAACTAAGAGAGCGAATGCAGATATAATGTTAAATAAACCACAATTAGGATTCTATTTCTTAGATTTTGCAATTAGATTAGCAAGAGATGCAGAAAACCAGCAATTTTTATCGTTAATTGGCAGCGAATCTTTTGAACAATTATTAATTTTAGATCAAGAATCAGACCTAGATATCAAATACAAATTGTTAGGCTATTGTTACCAGATGTTTCAAGAAGTTCAAAATATGGATGCCATAGAAAAAGTTGGGAAAGAATTTCTCAAGCTAGGATCTAAAGATTTGATTAATAATATGCAATCTGTGAGAGGATATGATGCATTATTAACTAGTCGCGATATTGCAGTTCAAACACAGAATGATTCATTGATGACAACAGTTGTTCTAGCATTACTAGATTTTGCCAAGCAATTATCTACAAATAATGCAAGAACTACCCAAACTACTTTGGAAGACATAATAGAAGGACTTGAAGCATTTGAAGTCCCACACTCAAATAGAGCACAAGTGGATTACAAAGTTATTGCAGATTACATAAAATCAATTATGTCTTTCGGTGAAAAAGAAAGCAAATCAGAGAAAGATTATGCATTAGGAAAGAAAATAGTAGAATCATGTATGCGAGTTCTAACATTATCAAAGAATCAAGCCGCTATTGAGAAAGAAATAACAGAAACCCAGAGGGACTTCCAGAAACTCTATAGAAGAGCGAATAAAGATGCAGCATATCGTTTGAAACACACTGCTCTGCTTTTAATTGATTTAAGAAATTCTGATATAGCAAATGAAATTGCGGAAACCTCCTTTAAAACAGCTCAGACACAATTTGAGAAGAAGAAATTTAATGACTCAATAAGTTTCTTAGATAGCTCTTTAAAACTCAATGAAAAATTATCTATGGGAACAGAATTGAAAAACATAGGTCTTTTTGCATTGAGCGCAGGAGACAAATTAGTCACAGAAACAAAAATTCCTGAGTCCATGACTTATTATGAAATTGCTGTGGAAGCATTTGATAAAGCAAACGATGATGAAAGCTCAAATCGATTAATCAATCGAATCTTTCAAACACGAGAATGGGATGCAGATGTAAAAATTGCCTATAAATGCTACAAAATTGCATCTGATTCCGCAGTAAGAGTAAGAAATTTCCAGAAAGCACACGAAATTGCTAATAAATGCTTCAATAGAGGTATTGCGTTTATTGATCAACCACGTATTCCAGTACATCTTTCTACAAAATTCATCGCATTAGCTGGAAAAATTTTCGAAGATATCGGAGCAAACAAAGATGCTGCAAATGCTTACGATAATGCAATTTTGAAATTCTTACGATTAATGAAAACAAGAAAGAATGTTGAAACAGTTGTTATTGAATTATTAACAAAAACAGCAGTAAATAGAATGGCAGGTTGTGATATGGATTCACTTGAAACAATTTTCATACGAATTATGGAGCTTGCTGAATTAAAGAAATCCAAGTTCACAAAAACAATTGCTAGAACTCTAAAATTAGTAAACTCATCAAAGGTTGGAGCTGCATGGGATTTGATAGCTTCGCTTCCTTTCATTTCGCATGGCAGACTTAGGAAAATAATGAGCTCTACTAAAAACAGAATAATATATGATCTGTCACAGAAAGGAACATTCGACCGAACGCTCTTCTCATCAACAGATAGATCACTACCACTCTCAGATTATTTACTTGATAGTCTAATTATTGCTAGAAAAATCGAAGGACAACCAATTAACAAAGATGTCTTCATATCATTAAATAAAATCCAAGCTATTCGCTCGTACTTCTACTCTGAATACCAACTTTGGGGCAGAATTGATTTAGAAGCAATCACAAAAGAATTTAGTATTCAGCATAATGATGCGGTTTCAATTGTCAGAAGAGAATTTTTATCTTCACTCTATATGGGAATTCTTGATAATGATCAAAAAACGTTCTATTCCTCAGATAGGTTGAAAGCTGAAATTTCCCTCATCTTGAATCGCGAGCGAAAGAAAGCAGCGATTTTTGATCCAATGCAAGTTGCAAATGAAATGCGTATCCCACCCGATATTATCAAAGAAATTCTTCGTGAAATTTCTTGTGAAGAAGTAGTTGAAAGGGCAATTGGCTCTTAATTATTTAGGGCCTACTCTCATTTTTTCTATTCCAGCAATTTTTGCTAGTACTTTTGGATTTGATTCTTTTACTAGAAAAATCGATAAGAATAGTGCTATGGCACCAAGTACCATTGGTAATAATGGAATTATGTAAATACCCTCTGGAACAAATCGTGGAATTAAATCGCCTGGAAAGATATCAGCAATATAACAACCTAATATTGCACCTAAGTTCCCAAAGAGAATTTGTTCTATTTGAATTAAACTCATACCTCTTCCTCGTTCATTTTCTGAAGTCAAATCTGCCATCATTGTATTTGCTGTAGGAACTTTCAATGCATAAAGAGGATACAAATAGATTGCAAACAATGCCCAAGGATGACTCGAAAAGAAGAACATAAACGAATACAGAATTGGATAACAAAGAATAGAGAATACGAGTATTGGTTTACGTCCTGTTCTATCCAGGATTGCACCACTGATAAATAGTATAACCATACCAAGAACTGTTGCTATTGTATTTGATTTGGCAATTAAGGTATTTGCTAAGGCCGTATCACCGAAATGCGTTAAATAAACATTCTTGAAATAAACAGAAGTTATAACGTTAAATGGACCAAATCCGAAATCCAAAATAGCAAGCGTAATTAAAAGAACTAGTATTTTCCGTCTTTTGAAAATCTCAAAGTATGATGAATATTTCTCTGTGGATTTTATAGGTTCAACTATCCGAGGTTTATGATCCAACACCCATGTTTCTATTTCTTTTTCATGATCAATATCAATTGGATCTGCTTCAACTTGTTTACTATAAGGTTTCGAAGTTGAAAGCATTGCTATTAGACCTGCAACTAGAGCAAACCCAGCAGCAAATCCGAGACTACCACTAATTCCCTGCCAATCATAAATTATATCTGATAAACTACTACCAATCATCCATCCTAAGCTGGCGAAAAAGATTAGATAACTTGAGACTTGTCCTTTTTTATCCGGCGGACAAATAATGGTGATAAGTGCAGTTACTTGAGTATAGTAGATTTGAGCGAAAATACCAAAGAGTGTAAGAATTAGCAATATATTCCAGACTTTTGTCCCAAAAAGTAATAACAAGACATACTGCATCATTAATGCGATTTTTGCGACAAATATCAATAGTTTTCGACGACCAGTTTTATCTGAAACGGAACTAAGTACTGTAGTACCAAAAACAGATATTATAGCTGGGATTGCTAGAATAACTGCGACATCCAAATATGAATCAGAAATTTCTTCACTAAGAAAAATGCCGAAAAATATCCAATAAGATGAAACAGCTATGTGATCCATTGTATATGAAAATAGTAAAGGCAACAAATTCACAGGTGGTAGAAGTTCTTTCAATGTTCGATTTTTTTCTTCTTCCATTTATTTTCACCCGAGAATTTAGATATAAATTTTCGTCACATCAAGTTAATTTAAACTTACGAGTTGTTATTATTAGATCCGTTTTCTTGATCCTTGAATTGTAATTGGTATAAGCGATAATATTCTCCTTTCTTAGCGAGGAGAACAGCATTAGATCCTTCTTCGATAATTTCGCCATCTTTAATGACTATAATCCTGTCTGCAGTTCTAACTGTTGATAATCTATGAGCAATAATGAAGGAGGTTCGACCATAAAGAAGTTTGTTTAGAGCTTGTTTGATCATGATTTCAGTATATGGATCAACAGAAGAGGTTGCTTCATCGAGCACCAAGATTTTTGGATTAGGTAATAATGCTCGAGCAAATGAAATTAATTGTCTCTGACCAACCGATAATTTGCTCCCTCTTTCACCCACTTCCGTATCATAACCTTTGGGCATCCTTTCAATAAATTCGTGAGCATTAACTGATTCAGCAGCAACTTGTATGGCATCAAATGGTACTTCTTTTTGATTGAAAATTATATTTTCAGCAATGGTTCCAGAGAATAGATAAGGATCCTGGAGCACAATTCCCATTTGACTGTGTAAAGAGTTCAACGTAACATCTTGAATGTTATGACCATCGATTTGGATTGTACCGTTCTGTATTTCATAAAACCTAGATAATAAATTAATAATCGTCGTTTTCCCTGAACCCGTAGGACCAACTATAGCAATAGTTTCCCCTGGTTTTACCTCCAAATTAAATTTCTTCAGTACAGGTTCATTTTCCTTATAGGCGAAATCTACCTTTTCAAAAGAGACTTGACCTTTTATTTCTGGTAATACATAAGCATCCTCTTTTTCTACTACATCAGATGTTGTATGATTTAATTCGTAAACCCTCTCTGTTGCCGCCATAGTTGATTGGAAAGTGTTGTAAAACATTGTAAGATTTAGAATAGGTCTGAAAAAGTTGCCAACATACTGTGTGAAGGCAATTGCAGTACCGATAGTGATAGCTTTGAAAATAGCTGTTGAACCAAAAATTAATGTTGTCCCACTATAAAGATAAACAAATCCTATTACAGCGGATGCCATGAAATTAAATAAAGGAAATGTTGTAGCGAAGACAGCAACTGCTTTCATATTTGCCACTCTGTTCTCTTCATTAACAGTACGAAATTCCTGTATATTTCTTGACTCTCGAGTGAAGGATTTTGATACTCTAACACCTGAAATGCTTTCTGAGAGATTAGCTGTCACATTTGCAATTGTTTTTCTCGTTTTTCTATATGCTTTTCGAGCACGTCTTCTAAAGAAGAAACTGATGAGAAGAGTAGTAGGGATAGTGAATAAAAAGCACCAAAGAGCTAGTTGCCAATTCATAACAAGCAACATAATTGAAATGCCAATCAAAGTTAAGAAGTCAATGAGAGAAGTAATAATTCCTCCACTCATAAGCTCATTGATTTTATCACAATCATTTGTTACTTTTGAAATCAATCTCCCGGATTCCTGAGTATCAAAATATTTGAGAGACAAACTTTGTAAGTGAGTAAATGTATCTGTTCTAATTTTCTTTACAGTGTTATAGCCAATTTTATACAAGAGAATTGTTCTAAAAATCTGTATTACTGCTGTAACTAATGCAACAGCTAATAGCATTAATGTTAAGTAAAGTAAATGGAGAATCTTTTCTTCATCTGTTAATATATTTTTATCAAAAACGCCATCAACTAACCATTGAATTATTTTTGGAGAAGCTAAGGCAAGGACAGATCCAATTGTAACTAAGAAAAGAGCCGCAATAGCTAATACTTTGAAATCTCTAAAGAGATACTTCAAAATCCATTTTGCTAAGACCCAGTCTGAGGCAATTTTCGGGCGTTCTTTCTTTTCTTCATCTTCTATTAAAGAACCAAAGTGACCACTTCTTCTCCAACCCATTATTTTTTACCTCCAGTACTTTCTTTGATGACAGATGTGTCTTCTTCACTAGAGACTTGAGACATCTCATCTATTGTGAGGTATTCTTGTTCCAAGAGTTGAGTTTCATACAAGTGTCTATATAATCCTCCTTTCTCGATTAGTTTTTCATGCGTACCTTGTTCAACAATTTCCCCTTTATCCATAACTATGATTAAAGTAGCATATTTTATCGTTGACAATCTTTGAGTGATAACCAAAGTAGTTCTGTTTTTAATCAATTCATCTATAGCATTTTGGAATTGATGTTCCGTCTCAAAATCAAGTGCACTCGAAGAATCATCCATAATTAATAGGGGATTATTAAGTAGTAAAGCTCGAGCAATTGTAAGTCTCTGTTTTTGTCCACCGGAAAGTGTAACTCCTCGTTCACCTACAATGGTCTCATAACCATCTGGAAAAGAGGTGATAAACTCATCAGCTTGAGCGATTTTTGCTACTCGAATGATTTCTTTGTCGGTAGCGTCTGGTTTTCCAAAAGCAATATTCTCTTTTATTGTCCGGGCAAAAAGAAATGCTTCTTGTTGGACAACAGCAATTTGTTGTCGTAAAGAATCAATTTTTACATCTTTAATATTAATCCCATCAATTTTCACAGAACCTTCTTGGGGATCGTAAAATCTCGGAACTAAACTTACAATTGTGCTTTTACCGGAACCTGTTGTTCCAAGAAACGCTACAGTTTCCCCAGCTGGAATTTCTAGATTAATGTTCTTTAAAACTGGAGGATTATCTTCTATATAAGCAAAAGTTACTCCTTCAAAAGCTATGACACCAGCTATTTTTGGCATTTCAATCGCATCAGATTTTTCCTGAATCTTCTTCTCCATGTCAACGACTTCAAATATTCTGTTGAGGGAAGCAGTACCCTCTTGAAAATGGAGAATTGCAAATGAGAGGAATCGAGTAGGCATCTGTAGTAAGATCAAGAAACTATTGATAGCAATTAAATCACCAACAAGGAGATCTCCAGCGATAACACTTTTACCTCCAAAAAACAGAAGGAAAAAGGAACCAAGACCAAGTACAAATGGAAAAATAGTTGTTAGAAAAGCCCGTAATCGAGCCATCCTCATATTCAAATCAAGATATAATTGGTTTTCACTTTCGAATTTTTCAATTTCAAAGTCTTCTGCAGCAAAAGCTCGAACAACATGAGCACCATAAACATTTTCCGCTAGAACTGAATTCATATCTCCAAATTTATTCTGAATTTCCCTCATGAGAGGTCTAGCTCGTTTTGCATAAGAAAACATGATTGCAAACATCACAGGAGCAATACCAATAACAAACAATAGAAGCTGCCAATCCATTCGACCAATCGAGATGAAAATCCCAGTGTACAGCATGATTGCTCGCAAGAAAATCCGCATACCTATACTAAGTAATCGTCTAATTGCTTCGACATCACTTGTTCCTCGAGAGATTAATTGTCCAGTTTCAATTCGATCAAAGAAATCAATTGATTGTTTCTGAATTTTTGTGTACAATTGATTTCGCAAATCAAAGATAAGCGATTGCGAGACGTACTCATTAATATATCTTTGAAGAAAACGGAAAATTGCTGCGCATAAACCTGTACCAACATAAATAGGCAACCATAAAATCAATTGATCATAATTCTTCCCATAAAAAACATCATTGATTAAAATCTTAATAATCCAAGGAGTGAATAATGTAAATCCAGAATCAAGAATAGCAGAGAAGATAACTACAATTAGAGCAAACCAGGTTTTTCTTTTCATAAAACTAAATACTCTTAGGATCGGATGCATCTGCTTACTCACTCTAAATTCTTATTTCTATTTATCATCAATTCATCTATTAAAAATTGTTTTGATTTAATTTAAAATTCAAAATAAAATGAACGTTTGAAACTCATTCACTACTTTCTCTTATTTGTTCTAGAGCTTTCTTAGCTGCCTTAACTATTTTTCGATATTGGCTTCGAGATGCTTTAGTTAGGATCTCGATTGCACTGGAATCTTCTAGTATACCTAATGTAAGAGCAATTTCACTTCGAACAAATTGATTTGTGTCCATAGACATTGCATTGATGAGATATTTCACGACTGATTTATCACGAATTTTTCCCAATGCTTCAGCACAAGATCTTCGAACGATATAGGATTGATCTCTCAAGAGAGTTTTTGAGAGGGAACGAACCGCTGTTGCTTTATAGTCTCTTATTAAGAGACTCTCTAAATTCTGAGAGCTGATTTTATGATACTCTAAAATTGACCCAAGGGCATATGCAATTTCTCTTCGTGTCAATTCAGTTGCATCTTTTTGAAGAGCTTCACTTAATGTTGGGATAGAGGTGATATCATCTAATTTAATTAGAGCTGAAGCACACGAAAATTTGACTGAAGAATGAGCATCTCGTAACAATTGTTTTTCTAGTAATTCTTTCGCATCAAAATCACGAATTGATCCTAGTACCCAAGCAGCAGTTTGACGAATTAGAGATTGACGACTATCAGTCAAGAGCTTTCTTATCTTTGGCAGGACTTCGGGAAAACTTTCAAAAGAGATTGCACCGACTATAGCCCAATAGACTACTTCCTCAGTTTTATCATCCAAAGCAATTTTTAGAAGCTCAAATGCTTCTTCAGTTTTGATTTGACTGAGAGCCCAAACTGATCGAGCACGAATCTCTTTCTTCACTGAGGTATTATTATATAATTTCTTTAACAAATGCATAATATTTTGCGGATTAAGCTTGACTAATGATATTAAAGCTAATTCTTGAATTGGTACTTGAGAATCAGTTAAAACGATATTTTGTAAGAGATCATTTGTTTCTTGGAATTCATTTTGCAGTAATAAATGAATTGCTTGAATCCTTTTTTCACTTACGTTTGAATTAAGCATCATTTCTATTTGATGCAAATCTTTGATTTCTTCCTTTTCTGACCCATTTGTTTCAGTCATTTATCTCAAACCCTACAAGACTCTTTTCTTCGTGATGTTTCTTTTGAGATTTTCATCTAAAAAAAGAAAGCCCATAAGGGATTTATCCCTTACTCATTGACTTTTATTTTACAATCTTTGCTTGCATATCCTCAAGCGGAACTTTCTTTCCTTCTTTAATCCAGTTCATATAGAGCTCATATTGTAGGAAGGTGTTTCCAATGATATCATCTATTGGATGTTTAAAGAAGAAAGCTAATTCATGAATTGCTCCGAATTCACCTCTTGATTTTGCAAACATTAAGCTGCGTGCAATATCTATTGCTACTGGTGCGGCTAGGATAGAATCAATTCCATGCCAAGTAAATTGTAAAGCCATCTTAGTTCCTAAGAAACCTCGATAGGAGATATAATCCCAAGCTACCTTGTGATCAGCTAGTGGTGGGAAGTACTTGATTTCGGTTATTGAGAATGGTGAATAACCAATGCTACTACTAATTGCTTTGTCTTTACTTTCAATTTTGCTTTCCTTATTTGCATCTTTACTCAAAGTGACACCATCATCATCACCAAGAATATTAAATCCAGCCCAACCAAGTATCTTAAGACTCCTCATCTTAAACATGGGAGCTAGAGTAGTTTTCATAAGAGTCTCGCCAGTTTTTCCATCATCACCCATATAAGGGATCTGCTGTTTAACTGCCAATTCCCTGATTGCTGGAACAGTTGCACCATGTGAAGGAGTAAAGTTTCCATAGGGTATTTTTTGTTTGAGGGATGCATAAGCGTAAAGCATACTAGCAGTTACTTTTTCAGTTTTGTTTTCATCAATCAACCCTTCAAAAGTATCTAATGATTGATGCTCTTCTGTGAGTGGGATGTGAGGTTCAGTGGATGCGGCATTAATAACACATACTTCACCATTTTTGTTTTTGAACGACTCATAATCTTTCATTATACGTCCAACTATTTCAGAAAGAGTTAAGCCTTCACCTTCTAAGGTTTCAAGTTCTCCTAATGCATCTACACCTGGACCACAATTAATAGCAGTTCCTTTTTTAGCCTTTATTTTAGACAATTCATTTTTTCCCGCATCAAGAAACGATCTTTTAAAATGAACATTTTCTTCCCAGATCTTTTCAGAAGCTTGGAATGCATTTCGATCTAGAAATCTAACTTCATGTCCACCTAATGCGATTTCCTCTAATGGAAATTTGCTTCTTATAAGATCACATTCTGGGTCTTCTGTGACTATTCCTGCATGTACTCGAGGTGCTGCTCCTGCTTTTATTGCTGCCAAACCAGTCATAGTAGTGGTTGACACCGCACCATAAGCACCTATTAACCAAATTCCTGTCATTACATTTACAACCTGTTCATTCGTGTATTCCTATTATTTTATGGTCATATAATAGTAATGCCTTTTTAAATTTATTAGGTCTTTCTATAAAAAGACAGGAAAAAAGGGAAAATAAGGATATAGAGAATAGATAAGGAAAAAGAAAATGTTACATTAATCTTGTCTCAAAGACATTAGATTTAAAAACAATTCTTTTCCTGCTTCAGCAGCTTTTCC
>JAGMDP010000103.1 GCA_023128635.1 Candidatus Heimdallarchaeota archaeon
ATCCATGTGAAAGATTCTATGGAACTCTTAGCGGAAGAGAAACTTGTCAGCAAGAGCGATTTCGAGAGTGCTGATAAATCTTGGAAGAAGGGATTAGCAAATGTTAGAGCTGATGTTGAGGAATTGCAGAAAATAGTTGTGACAAAAGAAGAACTAAATGATTTCCAAGAGAAGCAATTAAGTGCTTACGATAAACAAAAGAGAATGAATTTTGTCTTGTTATTTACAACTATATTGAGCTTAATACTTGTAGGCATTGTTTTGGTTTTAACTTTGTTACCATAGGAACTTAGCCCTTTTTGAGTGTTATATCCGAGTACTTAACTCTTCCAGGTCTTTTCCGAACAGCATATAGTATAGATACAAGCATCACGGTAGTAACTGACCCAATCGCAAGATATGACCATGGAAAATTATTAACTACAAATGTATTCCGACTAAGTGGAGGAGTAAACCATCTGTAATGTGGATCATAAGAAGCATTGGTAAAAGAACCAAAATTTATGTAGATCGAGGCATCTTTTATTGGAACAGTAGTTGATGGTAAAGTAGTGTTTACAATTCCTTCTGAGCCATCTCTTATTATCCAATCCTCCCATTCATATTCAGCTTTAAATTCTCCAGCACTAGCTTCAACTTTCGAATTTGAGAATACCAAATCATAACTAGAGCTTAATGACAAATGAAGAGCTAGTTTTGTTCCTCCTGTTACAGGCATGAAATTTGTGAATGTAAGATATGACTTTATTTCACCAGGAGCAAGAACGGTACTAACTTGACGAGCGAGTAAAACGTGCTCTCTTGCTGTATAGAAATCTACCGTCAACAAACCGTCATTTGTTGAAAACTGCGAATAATAAATTGGTTGTCCATCAATACCAAATCCGAATTTAACTCGAATCATATTAGTTAATGGTGTTAGACCAACGACTGTGTCAGTTGCTGGTTCAAATAATCCATTACTGTCCGAATCCACAAATTCTATGAGTGATTCGTAGTTCCATCCAAATTCTAAGTTAGGAATCCCCGTTGACACATCCTCATAAAATCTTGAATCTATTTCTAATAGACCACCTACACCATCATTAAATATATCCAAGTTGTGACCTAATTCATGACTAGCAGAAGAACCATTGACTGTTTCGTATGTTTGATAACCCAACCGATCTTCTTTCACTTCAAAGAATAATGGATGTGTTAACCTTGCTTCTATGTTATCAGCTATCGTGTCACCATCGCTGTCTGAGAATAAAATAACTGATTCATAAATTACCATTGAAAAGGAAAGCGCAGTAATCATACTAAAAACTACTAACAAGGTAGCAATATTTACATGGGGTTTATCTCTTACGAATTTTTCTTTAGACATTAAACATCATTTCTTTTAAACTAACTATAACAGTACGAATTTTTCTAAAAGATATAGTGCTTTAAATTATGTTGAAAATTATAGGAATTTCTTCATAAAATGTTACAAGAGAAAGTTATTTGTATCAAGTATGTAGACAATTATTTGTGGTGCTTGCCTTGGGGTCAAATAAAAGGAGCCTTGAAGAGTTTATCGAAGAACTTGTAGATTGGGATGAGGCAACTCGAGGTGAAGCTGCAAAAGCTCTCGGTGAAACTGAAGATGAGGAAGCAATTGATCCTTTATTGAAGGCTTTAATGGAAGATGAATCCGAAGATGTCCGAGTATCAGCAGCTAGAGCTTTAGGGAAATTTTATGGAAATAAGAGAATACCTACGGAATTAGGTTTGATAATAGAAGAAGAAATATCACCCATTGTCCGAATAGCTATTGCTAATTCTATTGGTAATCTCGAAAACATTTCTGCAACGAAATTATTGATCCCTATATTGGAAAGAGATGAATCCTTTTGGGTGAGAGAAGCAATAATCGATGCTTTTGGTAAGATTGGAACAAAGGAATTTACACCCCTAATTCTGAGACACCTAAAAGAGGATCCCTCGGAAGAAGTAAGAGTTCAAGCAGCTGCTGCTTTACAAAAATGCTCTGACAAATCTATTCTTGAGGAAATTCTAATGATATTTCAAAAAGAGGATTCAGATGAAGTAAAAAGCCACATAACTGGAATAATTGCCAATTTAGGGGATATTGAATCCGTAGAATTATTAACCACAGCATTGGAAAATGATGATTTTAAACTTACTCAAGCTGCGGCAGCAGAAGCAATACATAATATCGCTCAAAAACTAGGTTATAAAGACGATAATGAGATGCTGGATTCTCTGTAAAAAACCAGACTAAAACATTTAAACTAGTTCAACTATTTTTCATGTGCAATCAAGAATTATTATTAGGTTAACATCAATGACTAAATCTACTATACGGGAAATTTCCGGAATGACAAACAAGAAGGTATCTGATGAAACAGCAAATAGAAAACAAGATCACATTGAAATTTGTTGTAATAAATTACATGAAATAGAAATGTCAGTTACTACTGGTTTTGAGGATATTCATTTTGTTCCAAATGCTTTACCAGATATCAATTTGGATAATATTAATATGAATACTGAATTTCTAAAACATGATTTCGATTATCCAATTTTTATCTCGTCTATTACTGGTGGAACAAAACTCGCCAAAAAGATAAACAGTCGTCTTGCTAAACTCGCTGAGAAATACAATATCGGAATGGGTGTTGGAAGTCAGAGAGCAGCCATAGAAGATGAAGCCAATACAGATTCATTCACTATTGTTCGCCAACATGCTCCAAATGCTTTTGTAGCAGCCAATTTAGGAGCTGTGCAATTCAATTATGATTTCACTATCAAACACGCAGAAGAAGCTGTTGAAATGATAAATGCTGATGCACTTATAGTACATCTAAATCCGCTGCAAGAAGTTATTCAACCTGAAGGAAATACAAATTTCAGCAACCTAACAACAAAGATTAAGGAAATAGGAAAGAAACTCAAACAACCACTGATTGTTAAAGAAGTGGGTTCGGGGATATCTCAAGACATTGCTCTAGATTTAGTTGATGGCGATATCCCAGTTATTGATGTTGCAGGTGCTGGAGGAACAAGTTGGTCTCAAATAGAAGCAATCCGTGCAAAACAACAGGGACTTACCAAAGAACAAAGGGTTGGTGAATTATTCAAAGATTGGGGGCTTCCTACTGCGGTTAGTACCATTGAAGTAGGTAAATTCCGAGATAGGGTTGAAATCATCTCATCAGGTGGAATTAGAAATGGTTTACAAGCAGCAAAAGCTTTAGCAATTGGAGCAAAACTAGTGGGGATTGCATTACCATTAGCTTGTTTAGCTGCTACCGGAACAGAAAAAGAATTAATTAATTGGTTGGAACAGTTTATTTACGAATTAAAAACAACCATGTTTTTAGTTGGTGCTGAAGAATTAGAAGGTCTACAATATGCTCCTATGACAGTAACCGGAAAAACAGCTGAATGGTTGAATGCTAGAGGATTATTAGAAGAACTTGAAATGATTAATTTACGAGGATAAGACATATGAACCGCTCATTTGAAGATGAATCACCATTTAAGGAAGATCTAGGACCTCTTATAAAAACACTTGAAAGTGATCCTGATTGGAATAAGCGATTTGGTGCTGCCAGTAAACTGTTTAGACTTGGAAAGGAAAAATCAGTTGATCCATTGATTAAAGCTCTACAAAATGATTCTCATCCTGAGATGAGACGATTTGCAGCTTTTCTGCTTGGTAGACTTGGAGATCCTCGAGCAACTTGGGCGCTAATTGCAGCTTTACGGCAAGCTCTTAGTGAGAAAGATAAAACGATTACCTATCATACTAAAGAGGCACTAGTTAAAATCAAAAGTAGTGATTTACCTTCGATATTGACAAGTACGATTGATGATAGTGAAGAATTCTTTGAAATGAGAATTATGGCTCTTAATTTGTTAGGCGAGATTGCTGATACAAAGAGCGTAGAATGTTTAATACAAGTAATTAATAATCCAAATACCGAAGGAAAAATTAGAGGTCGTGCGATCGAAGTATTAATCTATACCGGACATTTAGCAGGTTTACAACTAGTGTTAGATCTTCTTGAAACAACTACAAATAAAAACTTCCAGAAAGTTGTCGCTCGTGCTCTATGTAAAACACCTCTGAAAAATAAAACAATTGTATTACGATTTGGTGATGCTTTACTCCATATTATGGAAACCGAAGAAGGTAAGAAAAAAGAAAAAGATACTGAATTAACAAAACTTGCAGCAGAGTCTCTTAAACAACTAGCTATAAACATCAATATTACTTTTAAACAATTAATGGACAAAATAATTATAGTTCGTAAAAAACAAAAACAGAAATAGTCTTTCTTAAGGAAAGATTTAAATGATGTTCCTTTTGTCACCAAATTAGGAAATTTACCTCAAGCGATGACTAGTAAATCAATTTATCACTGTTGATTTGCGATGAGGAAGCTCGAGGAGGAATATTATCAATGAGCAAACCATTTTATGTGAATATAGATGTGCCCGAAGAATTGAAACAAGAAGCCTTGAAAGTTCTTGAGAAAGCTCGAGATACTGGTAAAACCAAGAAAGGTACCAATGAAACTACTAAAGCTATTGAAAGAAATCAAGCTAAATTAGTTTTAATTGCCAATGATGTTCAACCACAAGAAATTGTGATGCACTTACCGCTTCTCTGTGAAGAGAAAAATATCCCGTATGTTGTTTGTGGATCTATGAAAGACATTGGTAAAGCAATTGGTTTAGATCGTCCTTCCGCAAGTGCAGGAATCACTAATCCAGGCAATGCTAAAGATGCTTTAGATTCCCTTGTCAAGAAACTTGTGGCATTGAAGAAATAAAGGAACAAAAAATTGGAATGTGATACACTATGAGCGGTCGAAGATCTCAAGATGCAGATAGAACAACCCAAGATAATTCCTATCCTGCTGAAATTGTGCAAGTAGTAGCTCGCACTGGTGTCACTGGTGAAGTTCTTCAATGTAAAGTACGAGTACTTGAAGGACCAGATAGAATGAGAATTATAACACGTAATGTTAAAGGTCCAGTAAGAGTGGGCGACATTCTCATCTTAAGAGAAACAGAACGTGAAGCTCGAAGAATGAGAGGAAGAAGATAAGTAATTATCAAGGAGACATGTGACAAATGAAAGAACAAACATGTGCATTCTGTGCTTCCGGAATTGAACCTGGAACAGGTACAATGTTAGTCAAGAATGATGGTTCGATTTTGTGGTTCTGTTCGAGAAAATGTCGAGTGTCAATGGTTGATTTCAAACGAAACCCAAGGAAACTCAAATGGACAGAAAGATACGAGCAAAAGATTCTCACTGGTGGCAGATCCCGTAGACGAAGAAGAAGCAGGTAATTTTAGTTCCTGCTTAATTTTTCATTTTTTTTCTTTTTTGTTAATTCTTTGTTCAAAACAACAAATTCTTAATATTGTATGTTTATAGAGAATTAGTTGAACAAGTGTATTAAGATATATTTCAACAATAATTAGGAGTCGCTAAACTATGAAATACAAAGAGCAATTAGATAAAGCAGAACAGCTTGAAGCACAAGGGAAAAATGTGGAAGCTGCTAAAATATATGAAAATATAGGTACTAAGAGTTTACGAGAGGAAGGGGAAGAAAGAAAAGCTGCTCCAAAAATAATCGCAAAAAGCATTGCTAGATATATATTAGCAGGAAAAATAACGCAAGCACAAGATCTTGCCTTTCAAGTCTTATTCATGAAAGATGAAGATCCATTTCTTTCATTGCAAATTGAAACAGCGATTTCATCAAAAACAAATGTTGTAAGAGGATTCTTGATAAAGAAATTTCCAACTAAAATGGATGACAATAACAAAACATTACTTGAAATACCTCAGAATAGAAAAGTCATGAAAATAGAAAAAGAAGTTACTATAAAGAAAATGTGGGAGCAAACAATTTATGGGGAATATAAAGAGAAATTTGATTTACTTGATCAAAAGTATCCAAATCCAAAAGAAATGATAAATTTTATCCTCTCAACAAAAACAGGAATAAATATTGTTGGTGGGGAAACATTAGATGGTCAGAAAATACTGGTTCTCATTGCTGCCACATATAACGATGATCCAATTGAAGTCATTGATCTAAAGACAAGCTAAGAAAATCTTTATTGTTACTTTTATTAAAAAGTGGCAAGTCCCTAAGTTCGATGACTTAATTAAAACCCCGCTGACCAACAGTTACCTCCACGCCGCAACCCCAGAGGCATGCCTAACAGGACGGACGGCCGCTCACTTCCGTGCCTAACCGATTTGGTCCCTACGCTTTCTAACCTTACCCTCCGGTGAAGGTCTCTACGATTAAACATCTTCTAGGACGTCGTTTCGACGGCTTCTGTTGGGCGCTTGAATTAATCTCATCACCTCAACTAAGGTCTTCAGCCGGTTAAGAGCATTTACCGTTATAGAGGAGCCCTAGCTCTCCGCTTAGACTTGCCAAGATTTTTTGTGATTTTCACCTTTAAAAAGTATTCCGTTTACTAATAAATTCTTATGAATCTAATTTTGTTAAATCAAGAAATTTAAGCAAACGATTTAATTAAAGAATCGAGTATTTTATTCTAATAAGTATTAAAAGCTTATCAAGTCAATTCGGTTCATGCTGGTGAGATAATGTCAGTCGAAGAAGATCGCAAAAAAGCAAAAGTGAAATTAAAAGGGATTTGTGGAGTATACAGAATTTGCGATGGAGATCCATCACGTTTATGCCAAGGACAAAGTTACGGTAGGAAATTGGGTTTAGGAGGAGTTGGTTCAGGAGCTAGTTTTACAAACAATGTTAAAGCGTTAGCAAAAATTAAACTGAAAATGAAAACAATTGATCCCCACCTCGAACCAAACACTGAAAATACTTTTCTTGGGAAGAAGATATTATTTCCAATTATGGGAGCAAGTGTCACAGGAGTTAATAGTTTTGGGGGTGAAGATGTGATAACTGAAAAGGAATTAAGTAGAGCAATTGTTCTTGGTTGTAAAGACGCAGGAACGATTGGTTTCAGAGGAGATACTTACACTTATTCATTAGAGAAAACGTATGGGTTGGATGCAATTGAGGAAGCTGATGGCTGGGGAATCAAAATTATCAAACCAAGAGAGCAAGAAACCATTAAACAATTCATTAGGAAAGCTGAAAAAATCAAAGCAATTGCTGTTGGAGTGGATGTCGATGGTTGTGGGTCTGTTATAATGGCCAGACATGAGAAACCTGTCTTCCGTAAAACAGTTGACGATCTTAAAGAACTAATATCTTCAACAAAGCTACCATTTATTGTTAAAGGTATAATGAATATAGAGGATGCTGAATCAGCGGTTAGAGCTGGAGCAAAAGCTATCGTGGTTTCAAATCATGGAGGACGAGTTTTAGATCACACGCCAGGAACTGCTGATGTATTACCCGATATTGTCCAAGTCGTCAAAGGAAAAACAACTGTCCTTATTGATGGAGGAATTAGAACAGGTTATGATGTTTTAAAAGTCATGGCTTTAGGGGCTGATGGAGTTTTATTGGGAAGAGATGTAATAAGAGCTGCAGTAGGTGGAGGTGCTGCAGGTGTTACTCGTTTAATGAATCATGTCCATTCAACACTTAAGAAAGCAATGAAAATAACTGGTTGTGAAACTATAAAAGACATGCATGGAGAAATTCTTAACGGAATTTAAGGGAAAATTTATGCCATCAAGTTATTTTTTTCTAAAAGAACATTTAATAACCAATATTTCATTTATCTTTAAAATGATGCATTACTATTATTAGGTGTAAAAATGACAGACTTCAAGAAAGGTTTAGAGGGCATAATAGCACTTGAAACGGAGATCTCTTATATTGACGGTGTAAAGGGTATATTGGAGTATCGAGGATATAGAATTGAACAATTAGCCGAATTATCCTTCGATGCAGTTATTCATCTTTTACTCTATGGTAAGCTTCCAGACTTAGAAGAACTTGATCATTTCTCTAATATGGTAAAACAAAGAAGAGATTTGGATGTTCGTACGCGGGAAGTTATTCATTTCTATAATTTCAATATTGAAGCTATGGACGCATTAATGACGGCATTCGCTCATATGTCTCATAGTGATCCTGATCTAAATATTAATTCCCCAGAAGCGAATATTAGGAAAGCTCTTAGATTAATTTCTAAAGCTCCAACAATTGTAGCGTATTATCAAAGAATACATGAAGGTAAAGAAATAATTACTCCAAATGAATTACTACCTCACTGTTCAAACTTCTTATACATGCTTAGAGGAAAAATACCAACAGTATTAGAAGCAAAAATTCTAAATGTAGACTTCATATTAAGTGCTGAGCACGAATTGAATGCTTCCACTTTTGCAGTTAGAGTAACTGCTTCAACTTTGTCAGATATTCACTCAGCTATTATCTCAGGAATTGGAACCTTAAAGGGTGTTCTTCATGGTGGAGCCCGTTTAGCGGTTATGAATATGCTGGATGAAATTGGCGTGGTGAAAAATACCGAAAAGTACATTATGAATTTAATTAAGAACAAGCAAAGAATAATGGGTTTTGGTCATAGAGTCTACAAAGTTATTGATCCAAGGGCAAACATTTTCAGGGATTTAGCGAAAAAACTCGGTGAAGAGAAAAATAACATGAAATGGTATGATATAGCGGTCAAAATTGAAGAAGTGGTTACTAGAGAGCTTGTAGAAAAACAAGGAAAAACAATCTACATGAATGTAGATTTCTATTCAGGAGTTATTTACAAATATCTTGATCTTCCACCTAAACTAGCGACTGCAATATTCGCTTTGGGACGAATAACTGGATGGTTAGCTCACGCTTTGGAGCAATACAAAGATAATCGACTTATAAGACCAAGAGCCAAATATGTTGGAGAACATCACGATCCCAAGGAAAAAATCTAAATGTGTATGGAGAATGAGTAAAAAACAATTAGACGTTACTGATGAATTACAATATGATAAAAAAAGAATCATATTTTATAACATAAACAAACTCAAAAAAATTGGTTTAGAAAATATTTCTCGTTTACCATCCTCCATTAAAATCCTTTTAGAAGCAGTTCTTCGTAATTTTGATAATAATATTATAAAGATTGAACACATAGAGAATTTAGCAAATTGGAATCCTAAGAAGAAAATAAAAGAGGACTTTCCTTTTATCCCTGCTAGAGTGATTTTACAAGATTTTACGGGAGTACCTGCTGTTGTAGATCTTGCAGCTATGCGTTCAGCTTACAAGAGGTTGGGTGGAAACCCAGCAAGTATAAACCCTTTAGTTCCAGTGGATCTTGTAATTGATCATTCAGTACAAGTTGATTATTATGGAACTCAAGATGCTAGACTGAAAAATGAAGAAATAGAATTTAAACGAAATAAGGAACGATATTTGCTTTTACGATGGGCTCAGAAAGCTTTTGATAATTTCAAAGTTGTCCCGCCGGGCAGGGGTATTGTACATCAAGTTAATCTAGAATATTTGGCATCTGTTATACAAATAAAAGAAATTAATGAGGAATTAGTTGCTTTTCCTGATACTCTTGTTGGTACTGATTCTCATACAACTATGATTAATGGATTAGGTGTTTTAGGATGGGGTGTTGGTGGTATTGAAGCAGAAGCTGTTATGCTTGGGCAACCTTACTACATGCCAATTCCTGATGTAATAGGTGTAAGGTTAATCGGTGAATTGAAAGAAGGTGTTACAGCAACTGATCTTGTGCTAAGAGTAACTCAAATGCTACGAGAATATGGTGTAGTGGGTAAATTTGTAGAGTTTTTTGGTTCAGGTTTATGTAATCTAAGTTTGCCGGATAGAGCAACGATATCCAATATGGCTCCAGAATATGGAGCAACCATGGGATTTTTCCCAATCGATGAACAAACCATCAAATACTTGCTTTTATCTGGTCGGAAAAAAGAACACGTTGAGTTGATAAAGAATTACGCGCAACGTCAAGGCATATTCTATGAACAAGATAAGGAAGAACCGATGTATACCGATGTTCTGGAATTAGATCTTCTCACCATCGAGCCAAGTCTAGCAGGACCAAAAAGACCTCAAGATAGAATTCCAATGAATCAAATGGAAGAAGCATTTGATTTAGCGCTTACAGAAGTATTTGGTAAAGAGACAGCAATTCATGAAATCTCTCACGAAGATGAGCATGAAAGATGGCAAGATGAAGGAGGTAGTTCAGAATCAGACAGTTTCTTAGAGACGGATTCCAAATATCAGCAATGGCTTGAAAGAAAAGCAAACATCAGTAAAAGTAAATTGGTTGATGATAAAATAAAAAATGGATCTGTTGTAATTGCTGCAATCACCTCATGTACGAACACATCAAATCCATCTGTGCTGATCGGAGCAGGCTTACTTGCTAAAAACGCCGTTGAAAAAGGATTAATTGTAAAACCGTTTGTAAAAACTAGTTTGGCTCCTGGATCGCGAGTAGTTTCTGGATATCTTGAGAAAGCTAAATTACTACCATTTCTAGAGAAATTAGGATTCCATATAGTTGGTTATGGTTGTACAACTTGTATTGGTAATAGTGGTCCTTTAGATAAGAAAATAGTGAAAATTATACAAGAGGAAGACTTAGTCGTAGCTGCTGTTCTCAGTGGAAATCGAAATTTTGAAGGAAGAATAAATCCCTATACTAAAGCAAATTATCTTGCGTCCCCAATGCTAGTTGTTGCATACGCATTAGCTGGTACAATAGACATTAATTTAACAAAAGATCCAATTGGGAATGATAAACAAGGAAAGCCAGTTTTTCTGAAAGACATTTGGCCAAATAAAGAAGAAATTAATAAAATTATTTCTGAAAATGTAAGTAGTGAATTATTTAGGGAACAATATTCCGAAATTTTTGAGGGAACAGATTTATGGATGAATCTTTCCATTCCGAAAGGAAAAAGCTATAACTGGGATATGAATTCAACATATATTCAAGAACCACCTTTCTTCATAGATTTTCCAATACAATCACCTAAAATAACGAATATCAAAGATGCCCGTGTTTTGGTTTTATTAGGTGATTCCATAACTACTGATCATATCTCTCCAGCAGGAGCAATACCTGCTAAAGATCCTGCAGGCACTTACTTGATAGAAAAAGGCATTAAACCTCTAGATTTCAATTCCTTTGGTTCAAGAAGAGGGAATCATGAAGTAATGCTACGAGGGACATTTGGCAATATTCGTTTGAGGAATAAGTTAGCACCAGAAAAAGAAGGTGGATGGACGAACTATATTCCATCAAATAAAATAATGAGTATTTACGATGCTGCAATGAAATACAAAGATGCAAGTATACCACTGATAGTGATTGCTGGTAAAGAATATGGAACGGGAAGTTCTAGAGATTGGGCAGCAAAAGGAACATTGTTACTTGGGGTTAAAGCAGTTTTAGCCGAATCTTATGAAAGAATACACAGAAGTAATCTTGTAGGAATGGGTGTGTTACCTCTTGAATTTCTTAAGGGAGAGGATATGGAGACATTAAAGCTAACTGGTAAAGAGCAATTCAGTATTACTGGAATCGATAATATTTCTCCTGGGAAGCAACTTGTAGTTAAAACAACGGACATTAATGGCAACAAGAAAGAATTCAAAGTATTAGCTCGTTTAGATTCTGATATTGAAGTAGAGTACTATAGAAACGGTGGCATTCTGCACACGGTTTTAAGAAATATGGTTTCAAAATGATTTTTTTACCTTTTACTAGTTTTTCTTAAACAAAGTATCTAGCATTTGACAACCTTTGCATACTTTGCTACTAGCTGGTTCAGAACAAATTTCACAAAGATAATACGTTTTAGCTTCATCTTTATTTGTGATTTCAATTGAAGACTCTGCTCTTTTATGACTAATAGTATCCATACTATTTTTTATACAATTCAATGTCCCAGGGTACTTTTCTTCAATTTCAATAGTGAAATTTCGAACATCTAAACGCATAGCTTCTACTGCATATGGGCATTCTGTTGTGTGATAAGTAAGATTATTGTAAAAAGCATACAAAACAACATCACGTTCTGCTACTGCTTGAAGCGGTTTTACTCGAGGAACAAAAAGTTCATGTGTCTTTTCTGGTGGCAAATCTCCTCTAAGTAATTTGTTGGAATCACCACGAAGCAAATTTAGCAGAATAGTCTGTGTTACATCATTCAAATTATGACCTGTAGCAACCTTATCCCCATTGAGTTTTCTTGCAGCAATGTTTAATGCTTTTCTTCGAAAAACACCACAAAATGAACATGGACCATGCTTAACTATTTTTGTTTTCCTTTTTGATGGCAATTGCTTCTGGAGCTTTCGAGATCTCTCAACAATTTCATCTAAGGAATAACCGATCAACTCTTTAAAAGAAAACAGATGAAATTCCACATCTAATTTCTTAGCAGCCATTTCAGCAATTGGTAATCCATCTTCTCTATAATTAGCAATTCCTTCATCAATACAAACAGCAATGAGTTCTGAAGGATATTTTCGTTCAATTTTATGCAAAATATCCAATAAAACTGTGCTATCTTTTCCTCCCGATAATCCTATTATGATTCGATCATTTCTTTCAAATAACTTTTTTTGACTAACTGTTTTTCTAACAATTGACGAAACCCATTTGGAAAAACATTCTTTACAAAGATATCTACCATCGATTCTCCTATATGTTACTGCAGGTTTTTTCTTACAGGTATAGCATTCCGGCAGATTCTTTGTCAATGGCTTCGTCTCCTAAACCTTTCTTGGATTCCCTCTATTTAACCAAAGGGAACAAATCCATACTTAAATAATGGGATGATTAATACAGCTAAGAATAATACTAGAGCAAGAAATCTGAAGATATCCAGTATGATTAGCGCTAGTCTCTTATTTTTCATATATTGAAACAAAAATGATGAAAGTAATTTATCGCCATCTAGAACAAAAGGTATTGGTAAAGCATTAAATAAAACAGATCCAAGTGTTACTACAAGCGTCCACATGAGTTCTTGCTCAAAGAAATAGGGGAAGAATTTCCACGCCCAAGGAAATTTTGGTTCTTGGTATGGGATTGTTCGTACACCTAAATACCCCGATTGATTGAAATCCGGATGTGGGTCTAAACGAACGTTAAACGTTCCCTCAGTTGTATTTAGGATTATTAATTGGTTTGGTTTTGTGTTATTCATGTAGAGTGAAAAGGTTTCATATGTATCAATATGAGTAGAATTTATATCAAAGATAGCAATTCCTCGTTTTAATCCTTCAGTATCTGCTGGTGTATCATTTACTACTTCGTGTATTAAGACACCATCCGCCGGATGATAAAAAGGAGCTACAATATTTGCTGAAAAAATTAAGACAGGTATTGTGAGTAAACCGAGTATTAAATTGGGGAACATACCAGCAGCAAATGTCCTCATTCTTGTTTTATATGATGATTTAATCAAATCCTCTTCATCTGGTTCAACAAACGCGCCAAAAAATATGGCAAAGAAAGCTAAACCTGTTGATTTTAATTCAACACCATCTGCATGACTAACGACCCCATGAGCTAGTTCATGAGGTACCATAGTGAGGATTATTGGAATAATTAAGTACATGAATGTTCTAAAAGAGATTGTTACCCCAGGGATAATTAATCCAACAGTAGGACCTGTAACAGGTATAATTGGTTTGAAGAAATTTACCAAACTAAAGATCAATAATCCAATTGATGCTAACGTCATAAGTAAGCCAAAGAAAATAGAAATATTACCAAATACCCTCCAGAACCGAGCATATTTCTTTGCTATTCGTTTTATTATCTTATTGAAACGTTTCGTGCGCATTAATAGAAATAAGGGACCAAGAGTCCAATCAAATCTCTCATCAACTTTGAGATAGCGTCCAAGTAAATAAACTATGAACCAAATGACTGCAATAATAAGTAATGTATATCCCCAGTGCAGCATAGCTTATTCCTCTTTACAAATCATCATTCTAATTATTTATATGAGTGATGAAATCACTGAATTTTAAAAAACCTATGGTAACTTTCTTCAATTTTCTCGGAAAAAGAAATTAGTACTAAAAGGTAATATCTGTTAACTAC
>JAGMDP010000104.1 GCA_023128635.1 Candidatus Heimdallarchaeota archaeon
GCAAATCGAACCTCTTTGATTTTCCCTTCTCTTACTAACTCATTCCAAGGACTAACATTTGCATAATGTTCTAGTTCAGTTATTACGACATTTTCTGTTCCATCACATTCTTTTCCTATTGCATAGCTTACATCAAAGAGTAACTTTGTTGCTGATTCACCTGAAACAATAGTTTCTCCGGATGGTGCATTAAGAAATTCTGCAACAGCTTCTCTTCCAGCCAAGACTGTTTCTTTAGCTTTTTGAGATTCATCAAAATTTGCTCCGATATTAGCGCTACAATCAATGCGTGCTTTAGCTTCGGCTTTAGCAGCTCTTTCACATACGAGTGTTCCAGTTCCATTATCAAAAAAAGCTCTTTCTCTTCCGGTGAAATCTTTCACAGCTCGAGGGAACGCTGCCCTAATTTTCTTAACTAAATCTTGGTCAAACACTTTTTTACATCCTTAAATGAGCATCATCTGATTCGTAACTCTATTAGTATTATATTTTTCCTATTTGAGTGAAGTTGAGAATCTTAAAAATATATTACCGCCTCTATTATCATAGTTGATGCTATAACACGTTTAAATACTAAATCAGCCTCAATTCACTGATTCACAACCTTTGACTCAGAGTCGAAGGAGGTAATCACTATGTATGGCTATATAATCCTAAGAGATATTCCCAAAAAGGAAGCACAATTAGATGTAGCAATCTATAAGATAAAAGGTGGCTTCCGTGGTTTTGCCGAAGTGAAACCAGGCATTCATTATGTTTCCGTCAAAGATGACGGGCAGATGGTTGATGGTTTTTGGTGTGAAGTTAGAGAAAATGATGCTATCATCAAACGCTACGATTATCAAAGTAAAAGCTTTGTCGACTGTGATGTCAAAGAACATTTCCATTACAAAGACATGGCTGTCAGTGGTGCTATGAATCATACATTAATTCCAGTTATGAAAGCAAGTCACGTTGAAGTTCAATATTGGATTAATCTTACTTATCACCTGAAATTTGAAAACTCCCCATTTTCAATAAATAAAGAAGAACCAATGACTCCTCCTACTGATCTCCCTCCAAAAGAGTTGGAAGAATGGTATCTTACAACATTCAAATCAAGATTTGAACAAGCATTCCAAGATACTCACAATAGAGATATGTTCAGTTTCTTTGAAGAACTACAATTTACATTCATTTCTTATATTTTGTTTAAAGATGAAAAAGCATATGATCGCTATTTCTATCTAATTCAAGCAATATATAATGCAGGAGAAAGGAGTGTAACAAATGTGCCTGGTTTTTTCAGTGGTTTCTTTGATATACTCCAGAAACATTTCGATACTATTAACGCTGAAGATTTAACTCCAGAAAATAGACTCATCGCTAATTTGAGTAATTTACTGGAAGATATGGAAGATTCTGGTATTGAACCTTTAACAGAAAAAGCAAGGAACTTTAAAGAATACCTAGACAGAAGAGGAATACAAATCTAATTAAAATAATAGTCTACAATATATTAGATGTTCTAAAAATAAGGAAGGATAGTCTTGTTGGCAGAAAATGAGAAGCCAATTAAAGGATTGTTACGTGAAGCAACCTTAATTTTACTGGGTACATTAACAGTCATGATTGGTTCACCAATTTCCCCGGGATTATCAAAAATTACTGACCATTTTGATGGATTAATTGGTAATGCAGAATTTCTTACTAAATTTAGTTTAACAGTACCAGCTATTACTTTTGCGCTTTCTGCACTTCTTATTGGTTTTCTTATCGATAAGTGGGGTAGAAAACCTATTCTTATTAGTTCAGTAATTCTTTATGTTGTCGCTGGGTCCATGGGATTTTACGTTAACAATTTGTATGCTATTATCGTTAGTCGAGCTTTTCTTGGTATTGCTGCTGCTGGAAACATGAACACAATTTTGACTTTGATCGGCGATTATTATGATGGAAAAAAACGAGAAAGAGTACTAGGATTTCAAGTTGCTACCGGAGCTTTAGCTTCTGTGGTTCTTGCTTTAATTGGTGGAGCTTTATTTGATATCCAATGGAATTACCCCTATTTGGTGTACTTGCTTCCAGCTATCCTATTACCTACAACAATTTTCATCCTATACGAACCCAAAAAGCAAGAACTGGGTGATGAACCCAACAAAGAAGCAAAGAGTCTAAATGTTGAAACAGAAGATACTGAGAATTCATGCTCAGTTGAAGGCTTAAGTACAAAATGGATTATAGCTATTTGTTATTTCTCAATTTTTGCTTTAATGTTTTTCTTTTATATTGGTCCTTCACAAATTTCATATCATATTGATGATTTGGGTTTGGGATTATCTAGCTTTAAAGTAGGGATAATTATGGCTGCTGTTATGATTGCTGCGGCTTTAATAGGAGCGTTATATAATCAATTTAAGAAGTTTTTAAATTTCCATATAATATCATTACTCGGTTTTGGCTTGTTAGGAGTAGGATTTTTGATATTATCTTTTGCTAAAACTTTCGCAATTTTTCTAGTTGCAGCGCTAGTTGGGGGATTTGGTTTTGGTTTTCTCTTACCGAATTTTAGCTTGTATCTTGTGAGTAATACTACAGCTAAAAATCGAGGAAAAGTAGTGAGTGGATACAACACTATGTGGTATATTGGTGAATCCTTGTCACCTATAGTTTTCCAACCAATTATTTTAGTTACCAGTTATTCTGCTGTTTTCTTAATTGGTAGTATTGGATTTTTTGTTCTTCTAATAATTCCAATTACTTTATTGATTTTACACTATACAAAGAAAAATCTCACCCCAAAGCAATCAGAAAAGGTTTAGGATATATTATTCCGACTCTTTTTTCTCTTCTTCAACCACAAAATCCGGTTGTTCTTGTCCAGTAGCGTCAACAGAACCATCATCATAAATAGTCCAACCTGCTGAAGTCTTCAAGCTTTTAACTGACTCAAGGAATTGTTCAACTAGTTTTGTGTATTTCTCTTGCTCAGCAGTTTGATGATAAATAATTGTGATGTCTTCTTTCAAGTCTGATCGTGTGCTTCTAATACGACCCATAGCTTGTTCTCGAGCTTCAATTGAAAGGGTTGTTCCGAAATGAATGCATCTATCTGCTTCCGGTAAATCTGTTCCTTTTCTAATCAATCGTTCACTTGCGAAAAGTACTTTTACTTCCCCACTTTTGAAGCGTTTCAACTGCATGTTCTGAGATTCGCCACTCATTCTGCCATGAACAAACAGATTAGGAATTCCTTCCTTATCGAGTAAAGCGGAAAGGTGTTTAGTCATTTCCACAAATCGTAAGAAAACAATAACTGAATTACCTTCTTCCTTTACGATTTTCTTAACCACTTGTATTAACCGAAGATCTTTTGGAGATATGTTAGTTGCCTTACCTTCCTTGAAAGCTAATTCAACTAATTCTTTAACTTCTAGCCATTGAGAAGCTTTAAGTAACAAAGTATTTTTAATGCCTAAAACAAAACTTGAGAACTTTTGAAAAGTGTGCTCAAATAAGAATTGTCTTGCTACAATTAAGTCAAGATAAGCACCAGCATTGATAATAAGATTCTTGAAGAAACCTTCCGAGCCTGCTTGAAAATTAGTGCCTTCGTAGGACCTTTTCATAACATCATTAGCAAATAATAAAGTTCGATTAGAAGGTAGCATTTGACCACCAGAAAGACGTCGATACCCAGCTCTTAGGACTTTCTCAGTTTGAGACCGTAAAACCCTAAGTAATTTATCCATTTCCTTCCTCATATCATCAAAAACATAGAATCGCTTCAGTTTAATTGCTGGAGCATGTTCTTGGAAGTCGTCTCCTTTAGGATAAATAAATGCAATGTTCTTTTCTCCACCAAACATATCTTCTATGAATTTCAGTTTCCCTTTTTGAAGAATGGATGCTGTTAAACCTAAGAATTGATTTGATTCTTTGGCCATTAACCGATCAATAAGAGGAGCAAAATGCTTATTCATTCTAAAGCCTTCTCCTGCAATTGTTTGAGCTGTAACATCCAGTATCTCATCAATTACAATAAATTCTACTTTATCGAAATCTTCTGGTCTGACTCGTCTTAGATGTGAAGAGCGAGCAAAGAGTGAATTCATTAATAATGCTGGAGTGCCAAAAATAAATCTTGAAATTGCAAAGTGTTTTTGTGTTATTGAAGGTGGCAAACTTTGCCCTTCAGGTAAAAGGTATGAACTTCCATATGAAGAAAAATCAGCCTGGCATACATCATGTAACTGATGTTTTAGCTTTCTATCAGGTGACAAGAACAGCACTTTTCCCTCAGGAGAAATGAGACCTTTTTTCAACAACTCAACAACAACCATGACAGCAACATTGGTTTTCCCCATGCCTGTTGGGAGTAATAAAACGGTGGATTTTTTCTTATCCTCGATGATGGATTTCAAGATGCTTTTCGCAGCATCTGTTTGGTAATCTCGAGGGGTAAAGGATAGCTCTTCAATGCATTCAAGAGTCAAATTAACCACGTTCTTTGCTTTTTTCTTAGTATGTGAGTTTTGCCAACTTCAACTAAAAAAGATTAACTATTATTCTCTAAGGTTTTAATAGAAAAATAACTTATATTACTATTTTTTTGTTATTGCAAAAAGAAAAGAGGGATTGGGTTAGTGAAAACCCAATTAAAAACTATTTCAACAAACAAATTTGATCTTATCCATAACGATGTATGGAACTAACCAGCTTTGATTTCCTCGAAGTGGTACTTGCTCTTTACTAATTCCAGTAATAGTATTCAAATTGGAGAAGATATTTCCGACCGCAGTGATTTCTCGCAATGTGTCTTTTATTTCTCCTTTTTCAATCAATTGAGCACCTTTTAGAACGGCAGAGAAATCTCCGGAAATTGGATCGGGTGCAGCACTTATTCTATTAACAAGAATTCCATGATCGATTTCCGAGATTAAATCTTTATAGGATTTTGTGCCTGGCAATATATTGAGATTAGTAGTCCAAATGTTTGGAATATTTCGATAGCTCCCAGCAGCATGACCAGTACTTTCCAAGCCTTCCTTGTTTGCTGTAAAAGTATCATAGAGAACACCTGTGAAAACACCTTTGTCAACAAGGTTGTATTTCTTATGTGGAACTCCTTCTCGATCAAAAGAAGAGCTAGCGGTTTCTGCTTTCATGGTTCCATCGTCAACTATAGAGAGATCATCAACTGCAATTTTATCTCCTAATTTATCTTGTAAGAAGCTAGATCCAGCTTGTATTTGAGTAGCTGTAGATGCTAAAACTAACAACCAAAATAGATCAGTAACAGCATCAGGTGTTAAGACAGCAGGACCTTCGAAAGATTCAGTTTTTTGTGCATTAAGATTTCGTAGAACTTTCTTAGCAAAATCGTTAGCTGTGTATTCAATATCGATATCACTTACTTTAGCAACAGAATCAAAACAGTAATCAAAAGAACCAATATCCTTTCCATCAACTGCCATACCAAAAAGCATCCAGCTGAAAATGGATTTTGTCTCAGATATGTTGATACCATTTGAATTTGCAAGTGCACTATCTCTAATTACTGAAGAGAAAGTTCCAGAATCAACAGTAACACGTGAATCATGTTCAATGGTTTTTTCTAACAAATTTTTGCTATAGGTAATTGTATCATCCATAGAAAAGGATTCAATCGCTTTATCATACATCTCAGGGACTTTAGTGATCTTTTGTTTTGCTGAGAGGTAATAATTGTCTTCGGGAGGAGTGACTTTTGCGATAGCAAGAGCTTCTTTTAATGAATCCTCAATTTTAATTTTATCTAGGGAGTTTGAGCTAGCAAAACCTAGAGCTTTATTCTTCAAAACTCGAATACCAATGCCATCAATGATACTTGCAAGGGCTGATTTCATATTGTTGTGTTCAAAGTTTACAGTTTTGTTTCGAATCTTTTGAGCAAAAAATTCAACTTCATCAGCGCCCATTTTTAGGGCTTTATCAACAAAAGGCTCAATTATGGCTAAAATGTCAGACATTTCATTTACCTCCTACATCACCAGAAACTAAAGCAATTGCCTTAGTAGGTCCACCGCCACCATCAACTTTGGCAGCTTGCCACTTACCGCAGTGACCACTACCCATATCCAGTTTCCAATCTTTTCCAATTCCGGTTACTGATTGTAAAACCTCGAATGCGTCACCAGATATGGTTACATTTTTCACAAGACCATTGAGTTCTCCATTTTTGATTTCATATGCCTCAGATATTGAAAACATAAATTCAGCAGTACTATCTGCTTGTCCTCCTCCTGGTTGGGCAAGTAAATAACCGAATTTAACATCTTCAAGAAGTTCTTCTTTTGTGAAATCTCCGGGTTCAAGGTAAGTGTTTCTCATTCTAATCAATGGTTCAACATCATATTCCCAGGCTCTTTCGTTTCCTGTCGGTTTTACTCCGAAATGATGTGCAGTGTATCGACTGTGAAGGAATGATTTCATAATTCCTTTTTTGATGATCACTGTTTTCTCACTCTTAACTCCAGCATCATCTACAGCTAACCATCCACCAGCAGTTTCTTGTTCTCCAGTATCAACCATTGTAACTAATTCACTGCCTACTTTTTTGCCTATTTTTCCTTTAGCAGCACTACCAGCAAGCACAAAATCACTTTCAACTGTGTGACCTATGGCTTCGTGACTAATTATTCCTACAACTGAGGGCTCCATTATAACTGTCTGTTTCCCACCTTTTGCTAATGGAGCATCAAGTAAAGCAATTGATTTTTCTGCTGCTGCTTTCACCATATCCTCTGGCGTGAATTTCTTGAAAATTTCCCATCCACCAGTCATTCCACTGACTGAATAAAACGGCATCATTTTACCTGCTTCAGCAGCAGTTGCTTGGACATAGAAATCTGGTCTACTATCAAACAATTCAACGTCAGTTCCATCGGAATTCATTATTATACGGTGGTTAGTTGGTTCTCGTAAGAAAACCATTGATCCTTTTATTTTCTCATCTGTTTCACGAAGCAATTTATCGGTATTCATTACTAAATTGACTCGCTCTTCAATACTATGATTTGCGAGAGGATCTTTGCCAATGGATTTAAATGTTCCAGTAACAGGTTTTATTGGTGCGAGTTCTATTTTCTCCTTCATACTTGGAGCTAAATTCTTAGCAGCTGCAACAGCGTTTTTCAGCGTTTCTTTGACTGCTTTATTGTTTAATTCGCTGGTGCTTCCATATCCCCAAGCGCCTTCAACTAGAACTCTTATACCTATTCCTGCAAAATCATCGACAATCGATCTTTGAAGTCGTCCTTTATCTGCTCGAACTTCGATTTTTTTTCTCTGATGGTATCGTGCTTCCACGTGCACGCCATCCGGTCTATTATCGATAGCAATTTTCAGTAAATCTCTCATAAAGAATTCATCCTAAAACTTCTATGTGTGTTTCTCTTTTAAGATTAACTCACAATATGATTTGCTAAGAAAAACTAATCCACTGAAAGTGTTTTAATGAAGCAAATAGTATAATTATCTGAGTAAGAAAAATCAAACCTTATATGAATATATCTGGTGAACTTTTCATGGACATCAAAGAAGCTCAGGTAGATGAGATATGCAAAAAGTGTAATTATGATTACATAAGCTTTCAACTACTGGGAGCAGGAGCATTCAATTTAAATTACTTGTTAGAAACAAAGCAAGGAAAATTCGTTTTAAGAATTGAAAACAATAATCAATATCAGAATTATAAAAAGCATGAATATGAAATTCTAAAAAGTCTAAATGGAAAATTTGGCCCGAAAGTCTACTTTTTTGATGACTCAAAGAAGATCATTCCAACGGATTATCTCATAGAGGAGTTAATTGATTTTGGAGTACATCCTCCAGCAGAAGCATCTGATGAGTTTATTGAAACAATGGGTAAATGGTTTAGAAGGTTACATCTAATTAAAATAAAAATTGATGAAAGCAGTTATGATATAAAACGTTCATTTTCTTATAACTACAAGAAATATTCTAAAAACAAGCAAGTACTAGAAAAGGAATACCTTGAAATAATTGAAAAATTATTTGAAGAAGGTTCAAAAATCATTGAAAAGAATAATATTATTTTTTCCAGAAGAAAGTATCACTCATTATTACATGGAGATCCATTTAGAACCAACATATTTTATAGTGAAAAATTGGTTAAATTGGTTGATTGGGAATTTTCCCATTATCAAATTAGGGAAAGAGAATTAGCTTCTTTTGTTTGGTATTATGATTTGGATGAGAAGAGGAAATTAGCATTTCTTAAACATGCAGGTTATCCATTAACTGATTTCGGAAGGAAACAATTCGAAACGGTATACATTATCCGGTGTATTGAGATGCTTGTTTGGAGGGTTGAAAGATTAAGAATGATAAAAGAAGGTAAAGTAGAACGAATACTAACAGATTCAGATTTTGAGGAAGTTATAGATGGAATGAGAGATGATATTCAAAAATTTGAAATCGCTCTAAAGAATCCGCTTCTATGAAAAAAGAAAATTTTTCCAGTGGAATACTAACCTAATTATACTAATGAAATCTTACCTACTTTGGTATTTTATGTGTGATTTCAAATGGTTAAATTCGACATTTATGATGAATCTAAACTTGATGCTCAAATCGAACTAGTTCAAGAAGTCATAAAATATTGGGACTGGGTAATTTGGTATCCAAACAAGGAATCTCTAAAAGAAAGTTATACTCGAGAGGGTTTCAGCCCAGAAACTCGTCATTACGCTTATGATGGAGAAAAACTCGTGGGATTTTTGAGTAGCACTATTGAAAGAAAAATTGATGACGTTTCATTCGGATCCATACATATACCGTTTATAAGAAAGGGTTACGAGAACATAGAAGAAGAATTAGTGAAGAAAGCGATAGCCACATTGCAAACAAAAGGAGCAGAAGCTATACGCTCATTTGCTATGCCTGGTTGGGGAAACACCATTCAAATTCTTGAAAAACATGGATTTAAAGAGAAAAAACTGCTTAGTTATGCAACTATGTTCTCAGTAAATTTACTGATGAGCGAGGATTACAAAACACCCGAGCATGTTGTAGAAATAATTTTACCAAAGGATGATTACAAACTCGTCGAATGTATTGTGAAAGAAAGCAAGCAGTCAAGAGAAGTAATTGAAAGGTATATTGATAAATTAATTGCGGATGATGCTTTGGTTGCTAGCACAATAGTGTATAATTATGGTGATACGTCTTTTGGCTATCTTGCAAAGGGTTTGCAATATCTGGAAATGCCTGGAAGAATTTTTCTGAGTTTCGTTCCAGTTGTTAAGAAAGAAAACATGCGTTTCTTCAAAGATGTCATCAAAGATGGGTTCGAATTTCTTGCTCGGAAAGCAAAAAAAGCTGGGTATGACACCCTTTGGTATGAGGCAAGAGATGTTGAAAACGTAGAACTATACAAAGAACTAGGATTAAAAATGGAGCCAACATATGGATTTACCCTAAGAGTTTGAGTAAGTCAAACTTTTAATCTGCATCTGTTCTTAACAAATCTAAATATTCTAGTAGTCTATCCCAGTGGATTGCCATTCTCGTCAATTTATTTCCATGTTCTAGGGTATGCTGAATGGTCTTAGATACAGTAAATTCAGCTGTTGCTTCCCCCCAATAAGTATCTGTCTTTTTTTCTTTCCACAAATTGTCGGACATTTTACTTAATGCTTCTATTTGTTTTTCTCTCACAGAATGAAATCGTTTCAAAAGTAATTTCAAATCTACCCCCTTTACTAATTCTTTGTCCCACATCTCTTTTTCGTTAGGAATATCTTTCTTAGCAGGAATTATTTCGCCTAACCAATTTTTCAAACCAGGTAAAGCCCAATTCTCTTCGTAATGAACAAGATGGAACATTAACCGATAAGCAGACCATAAACCAAAATACCTTTGCAAAGACTCATCAGCTTTTGGATGAGTGCTATGAGGAGGAATTTCTAGGAGACGATCTTCTGGAACGAGATTAATAGCCCAATCAATTATTTGAGCGGTTTCTCCGAGTTGCTTAGCAAGAAAATTTCTGGAATTCATATATAACAATAAGAAGATACAATAAAATATATTACTCAAAATCTAGATATAAGTTGTATGTTTTGGGAGGAAAAGTAAAAGATAAGGAGTAAAAATTATGAATATATTTCAAACACTAAAATATATGCTTTCCGCTCTTGGAGCGTTTCTTTTCAGAAGACAAAAAGTTGTGATTACAGAAATACCTGCAGGAAAAATTATAGATATTGGAGGTGGAGGTGAAGGGATTATTGCTCAAATTGGAGCTGATAGAGTAACAGCAGTTGATAAACTAGAATCAGAGATCAAAAGCGCACAAGCAAAAGCTCCAACAGCAACCTGGCAGGTGGCTGATGCTCGAGATTTACCCTTTGAAAATGAATCTTTTGACAATGCTACAATATTTTTCAGCTTAATGTATATGAAACAATTAGTCAAAGAAGAAGTAATTTCAGAGGTGTACCGAGTACTTCCACCAGGTGGTGAATTTTGGATCTGGGATGCAAATATTCAGAAAGAAGGAATTTTTGTTATCATGATGAAAATTAAACTTCCAAACGGCAAAACCGTTAGAACAGGTTATGGTTCTAAAGACTGCATTCAGTCACCAGAATCAATTTCGGAAATTTTACAGAAAACTGGTTTCCAAATTAAAGAGACAACAACCAATAAATTATGGTTCCTTATAAAGGCAAAGAAAGCAACTTAAAGGATTAACTCTTGTTTAAAAAACCAGAAAAATGATTGTAGTCAAATTAAAAGGGTAAAAAGAATTGGTGCCGGAGACGGGATTTGAACCCGCGCGTGCGGAAGCACAATGGATATTTGCAATCCATTTAAGGAGGGATTTTAGCAATCCATCTCCCTACCAGGCTAGGACACCCCGGCTTAATTCTATTCTTGGTTTTTTCTCAACAATTTAAAAAACATTACGGTTGAGTTGTGATTTGTGTTTTTTTCCCTTTTTTTAGCATAGTTTTATTTTCTTCATTGATGTTTATTTCTTTATGACTGATGATAAGTTTCTCGATATTCCTAAGGATTTCCGAAAGGAGTTAATTCCTGTTCGTCAAGAACAAGTTCTTCTTTCTCCTCACGTTCTCCTTGATGGTCAGCTCTCTCTTGAAGATATTACTCTTGTTGCTGGTTTAGATGTTGCTTATTCCAAGGATGACAAATTAGCTTGTGCTAGTCTTGTTGTGGTCGATTTTCGTACATTAGAACCTGTTGAAGAGTATTTCGAGTATTTTCAACCTGCTATTCCTTATATCCCTAGTTTTCTGTATTATCGGGAATCCCCTGGTTATCATTCAGTAATTAAACATCTCGAAGAAAAACCAGATCTATTCCTTTTTGATGGTAATGGTATTATTCACCCCTATGGAATTGGTTTAGCAAGCCAAATGGGTTTGGAAATAAAACGACCTACTGTTGGTATCGCTAAGAAACTCTTATTGGGAGAATACATTGATCCCTTAAAAAAGGGCGGGTACTCTCAGATAGTTTTTGAAGAGAAGGTAATTGGAGCTGCTTTTCAATCTGCTGACCCACCAGCAAAACCAATTTTCTTATCACAAGGCCACTTAATCAATCTTAATACTACGATTTATGTTATTCGTGAATTTTTCCAAAATCAAATATTTAGCACAAAACTACCTGTGCCGTTATTACTTGCTGACAAACTAGCAAGAGAGAAACTAGGTGAAAGAGAATAGTCAAAAGATTGATTGTTTAGGAAAGAAATTTCTTTTGTTTTTTCCTTAGTATTTCTTATTTTTTGAAGAAGAATGTTTTAATCGAAAATTAAGTAATCATAATATTAACTAATCCAATAGAATTGGAGATTTTGATTTGAATAACCAATGTAAAGTAAAAAAAGTTCTAAAGAGTCATTCAACGCTCGAAGGAGCAGGAGTTCGTTTACAACGGGTTTTTGGTTTTCATGAAGTACCTTTATTCGATCCATTTTTGCTTCTAGACCACTTTGGATCTGATAATCCGGACGATTATTTAGCAGGTTTTCCTTGGCATCCACACAGGGGAATTGAAACGATTACCTACATGCTTGAAGGAGAAGTTGAACACGAAGATAGTCTTGGTAATAAAGGTGTAATTACAAATGGAGATGTACAATGGATGACTGCAGGAAGTGGTATTATTCACCAAGAAATGCCTCAACGGTCAGAGGGATTAATGCGAGGATTTCAACTGTGGGCTAATCTTCCAGCAAAAGATAAAATGATGCATCCTAGGTATAGAGACATAAAGAAAGAAGAAATTCCTGAATTTGCAGTGAATGAGAATGTACAAGTAAAGATAATTTCCGGAAACGTAAATGGTACAAAAGGTCCGGTGCAAGATATTGTTACAGATCCAGAATATGTTGATGTGATTATAAAACCTGATGGAACATTCAAACATCCTGTTAAGGAAGGGCATACTGTTTTTGCTTACATTTTTGAGGGCGCAGGATTCTTTGATAATAAACAAAAAGAAATGACAAACAAAGGTTCTGTTGTATTATTTGCTGATGGAGATTTTGTTGAAATATATACAAAGGATAAACCAGTGAGATTTCTGCTAATCTCTGGAAAACCAATTGGTGAACCAGTAGCATGGAATGGTCCAATTGTAATGAATACAGAAAATGAACTTAGAATTGCATTTCAAGAATATAGAAATAAAACATTTATCAAGCATAAATAATTCAATTGAAAAATAAAATAGAATAAGATTCGCCATTCAGCGAATCATTTTTTCTTTTTGCTGTCGATTTGTGCTTGAGCAATTTTCTGGAAGCCAAAAGCATTTGCTAACACAGGATCTTTAGGAACAATAACCTCTTCTGGTGATTGAACAATATTGTTTTCGGTAAGAATACTTTTCATACGTTCACCAAAGACTTCAGCACCACCACCGGTTAGAATGACTTTTTCAATCCAAGCATCGGGTGGGAGGGTTCCAAGTAAGGTTGATAATTCATCCACTATGATATCTGCGATTGAATTGACATAATAAGTGAGGGTTTCAGAAATATCATATTGCTCTCCTGCAACCATTACATTCTTTCTTCCAATCTCTATGGATTTTATCAATTCAAATGGTCGCAAAATTTTCCCTGTTTGCTGATTCAAGTTACTGGCAATTCTTTCAGCGAGTGTGGTTATTGATTCTAGTACGCTTCCACTTGCTGTTCGCATTAGTCTACCTTCATAAACAGTAAGAATATTTGTTGCACCAGCTCCTATATCCACAACTACTGCATCAACTGCTCTTTGTTCACCAGATGTTTTCAGGATTTCATAATAAGATCCATAACAAACTGGCATTACTAAGCATTGGTCTATCTTCAGATTGATTTGTTTTTCTTCCCCTGTCGCATCATTTGCAACATTAATTGTCATAGCTCCTTTCAGACCTTTGCTTAAAGTTACCATTTCATCTTGAGGACTTGCAACTGGCACTCCAGTCGCAACTATTAAATTTGCATAATCCTTTTCTACGAAATTCGAAAGAGCTGCTTTTATTGCTATAATTGCATCTTTCAAACTTTTCATTTTACCTTTTTCTGCTAATGGTCGTTTTATTTCGCTTTGTAATCTTGCTAATTCACCTACGAAATATTTCTTCCCATCATCAGTTTGTAGCATAAGATTATTTATCCAAGATTTATCTGTTCCTAATCCTTTCCATCCAGGATTTGGATCACCAACCAAACTGGGAATTTTTACAATCTTTTTACCACCAGGTCCTACTAATTTAGTTATGCTCGTACCAAGATCTATTCCGATTGCCATTGTATCGCTTTTTTTGGACAAAATATTACACCCTGCCTTATCTATAAATTTCTAATTAAGTATTAAAACATCTAATTAAAAGCTTTAATGATGGGGCACTTTTTGATGGAAATCTATTGTCCCGTCCGAGGTGTTCTTTGTCTTCTCCTAGGTCGTCTTCGTTCTGTTTCCTTCTCTGCAGATACTGGATGAATAACGGGTCTTTGTGCTGCTGCTTCCATTCTTCTTGTTGCTCTTCTCTGGATTAATTGAATTATTAATCCAATGATTAAAAATAGCACGGCTAAGGGTGCTAAAACCATCATAATCATTTCTGGTTGTCCAGCTTCAATACTATTGATGACGGAATCAGGCATATTGAGAAATTGCAGAATCGGTACTGGATTCAATGCGAGCCAAGAAAGTAACAATAATGCTACCATTCTAAACAAGGTGCCTGTGGTTATTATAAGAATTAATCTAGGCAATGACGGAGTATATGCTGAGGCTGATAATGACAAAGCAATCATTGGATCATCTCTTTCAAGTTGCTCATAAAAACTCTTGAGACGATTATTCATTTTGTCCCAATCTTCATCAGGTGAAATTCTAAACAATTTCTTTCCAACTAAGCCTTTTATTCTTGAGAACGCAGTACTTGTAGTCATTCTAGCTCTTGCCGTGTTTTTACTACCTCGAACACCCATTCTATCTGATTCTTCATCTGTTTCTGGTTTTTCTTTTTTCATTCTCTCTAAAGGCATCTTGAAATCTTTTATTCTCTTAATATTGCTTGAGATTCTTCTATGTCTATGGATATTAGGACCTATAACATTGTACACATAACTTGCTTGAAAACTCAATTCTAACGAGAAGTAAATTAGGAAAGCTGTAATTACTAATTTCGAGAAAATCATTTGAGTGATATTTCCGCTGCTGAAGTCTAAATCTAATAGCAATTTCCCACTTAAAGATGCTAAACCAAGAACTATATTCATTCCAAAAAAGGAAACTGCTGAAAGTGCAGGATTACATTCTCTTAAAAATCCTAGCCCAGCAATAAGTGCAATAAATAGGATTATCATAATAAAGAAAGAATATAGAGGTTCAAAGAGATTTGGTTGAGCAAAAAATTCTAATGGGTTTAATATAATTTGCTCAATTTCCACTCCCATGATAGTTTCTCCTCCTCCGAAAACTGCTGAATGAAAACTATCCATTAATGCTACAGCACCAGAATCATCATATCCGAGCATATAGGCGAGTCCATAACCAATTAAGAGAAACAAAATCTCAAAAATAAAGACAAAGAATTTCAAACTATACCAGAATGATTGGAAATGCCAAATGGAAGTATCGATTGAGGATATTACTAGCGCGAAAGCAGCTATGAATACTAGAGCAGCAAATACTCGAGTCATGTTGAGTAGATTACGCATTTTCCTTACTTTATCTGCTTCAACTCTCGTACCAATTACTTCAGACAAGGCCAATACCTCTCCTTTTTGCTTCTATGTATTCATTTATTACAGATACCAAGAAATCATCTGGTCCTACAGAAATAACACCTGCTCTGTATCGTTGGATATCTCTACTCAATCTTGATCGAATATCATAATATTCTTCTGCAATGGCTTCTCCTAATGCTTTTTCAGTTGGACCTAATCGGGTGTTCTGAATTTCAAAGAAAGGTCCAAATGGTGATATAATTATTACATCGAATCCCGCTGCTGATGCCTTACGAATTCCATCGAGAATATCTTTCTTTTTTCCTTCGAGATCTGTGATAATTAGTAATAATCCTCTACCACGTGTTCGCATTATTAGGTTCTGAATTGCTTTTGTGAGATAGGAGGGACCTCTCGGAGTAGTGTATGCAAGATCTTCAATGATTCTATTGAATTGGGTAGTTCCATGGCCAGGTTTAATAAAGGTATTAACTTTGCTATTAAAAGTTGCAAGTCCAATCATATCTTTTCTTTCTTGGGCCATATGAGATAGTAATACCACTGCACGAATACTGAATTCTAGTTTAGTATTTCGTATTAATCCCTGATCCATACTTTGAGAAGTATCTAGTAGAACCATAACACGAATGTTTTTCTCAGTTTCAAATTCTCTGATTTGCAATTTATTTGTTCTACTGAATGCTTTCCAATCAATGTATCTAAAAGCATCTTCTGGAAAATAATCGCGAATTCCCCAAAATTCCATGCCTGTACCTTTTAGTTTAGTTTTATGCATTCCAAACATTTTTCCAAGCTGTCTTTTTGCGCCTAGGGTTTTCAACTTCTTAATATCTTCATAAGAGGGATAAACTAGCACTTCATCAAAATCTTGCTTTATTGTCTCTTCTTCATAAAATCCTAATCGATCATGAATGATGACTTTTGTTGGTCCAATTTTGGATAATCCTCTTACTGGAGTTCTAAGAATGTAGGAGAATTCCGCTTTTGCATTAGCATTTATTCTTGTGTAGAGATAATTTTCTCCAAGCACCAAATCCATTGTTTCGGGGTATGCATCATATATTTCTAAATGATCAATAGCATTTGGTCCTTTATTATGAACTGTCATACTCACGTGAATATATTCTCCTGCAAAGCATTTTCTTTTATCAAGAACACGATTAACAGTTATTCCTTCTGTATTTGCTTGGATCCGGAAGATTGGATAGCCAAAAGTGGTTCCTATTACCATTAAAATTCCGATTAAAAGAAAGTAAGTGACAATAATATCTGAGATTCCATAAGCTAAAGGCTGAGCCATAAAGAGAATGACTATATCAAAAATAGGTACAATTCCTTCTAATGCTAGACCTATTGATATCATAAATAGACCTCCGAAAAGGATAAATGATCCTCTTTTTGAAATCATTTTTTACTACAACCTATTTTTGCTTGATATGGTTTATTCACTATTTTTTCTCAATTTAGTTACCTTTGTGCTCTTACTTCTTTGATTGGTATTTCTCTAATTATGTCCCTTATTATGGATTGGGAGGATATTCCTTCCAAATCAGCTTCAGGTTTGAGAATAAGTCGATGATAAACAGCATCAATTACTATTCGCTTAATATCATCAGGAACGACATAATCACGACCACAAATGGCAGCATAGGCTTTTGAGGTGTTTAACATAGCAATACTTGCTCTAGGACTACCACCTAAAAATAAGCGCGGATCAGTTCGTGTTCTTATTGTAACATCTCGGATAAATTCTATGATGCCTTGATCGACATAGATGTTTTCCCTAACAATTTTCTGTAATCTAATAATTGTTTCAGGAGTAGTAATTTCATTAAGTGTATTATCCTCTGGTTTGTGTTTCAGTTGAATGATTTTTTCCTCTTCAACGGGATTTGGTAATCCAACTACAGATTTCAATAAAAACCTGTCAAGTTGTGCTTCAGGTAAAGGATAAGTTCCTTCTTGTTCAATTGGATTCATTGTAGCAATGACAATGAACGGTGAGGATAAAGGATAGGTATTTCCTTCTATTGATACTTGCCTTTCAGCCATTGCTTCTAATAGAGCACTTTGTGTTTTTGGTGGAGCTCTATTTATTTCATCCGCAAGAAGAATATTTGTAAAAATTGGTCCTCTTCTTAGTTTGAATGTTCCTGATCGTTGATCAAACACATTGGTTCCAAGTACATCCGAAGGTAACAAATCTGGTGTGAATTGTACACGTTTGTACTTGCATCCTAGCGTTGCTGCAAAGAGCTTCGCTAAAGTTGTTTTGGCAATCCCTGGAACACCTTCAAGAAGTATATGTCCATCACATAATAAGCTAAGAACTAAGTTTTGCACTATATTCTTCATTCCTATAATGTGTCTTGCTAATTCTTCTTGGATGCTTTTTGCTATTCTTTCCACATCCGACACATTGACAAGTGAATCAGTACGTACTGCTTTCTTGTCTGGCGGAGGTGGTGGAACGAACTCTGACATTTTTTTTATACCCCGAATTTTTTATTTTTTTTTATGTTTTTTGTTTTACATCTATTTGATGATCGTAATTTTTTCGACTTAAATATGAGTTCTTGTTATTAATTCCTCAACGTTCTTGAGGTCAAGAACCAAATCAGTAAATTCCTCTTCAGAAATCTTTCTTGATTTCTGTATAATCAAATCAACACGCTTAAGCATCTCTCCGACATCTTCTAGGTTGAATTGATTTGGAAAATGAGTATCTAATAACTCTACTATTTTTTCTGAGCTTAATTCCTCGGTAACAGCGTATTTCTTTATCAAACGTCTTTTCAATCTCTTATATATTAAATCAAGAGCATTAGAAAATTGTTGATAATTCATATACCAAGTCATTTTTGCTGCGAAAAACGATCGAGACCTACTTTGCTTTACTTTAGTCATTAATAATGGTGAAGGACCTCTTGATTTTGGATATCGTCTCCTCAAAAACAAGAATGTTATAAATGGAAACAAGGGAGCGAGTAAAGGAAACATAGTAAATGAATTAACATAACGAAGATACATTCTGACATACTCAAATGGATCAATAATTCCTAGAGCAAATCTGCCAGTTCTAGATGAGGAAAGATGTGATTCATCATAGTAAATTCTGCGAGTACTGTTAAAATCCAACCAATTAAAGACATTGCTTGCTAATTGGGCATTGTCATAACCAAGACCCATTAATTCATTTATGAAAATACTTGGATCAGAACAAATTAGGATATTGCCAACACCAACACCGCCTAAAGGTATTGGTACCATAAGTGAAAAGGAACCCCTCCATTCATCATCATCAGGATAATAATCACCATCTTTAGCTGCCTCTACATCCTTTTCTAACCAAGCAAAATTTGAAGAAACAGCTATACCGGAAGCAATTGGTACACCAGATATTGAGAGTCGAGGATACCATTGAGTTTCTCCAGTATCATTATCTATACCTAAAAATGATATGGATGATGGATAACTCGTTACTACTCGATTCACACCACTCATTGAGATAGAACCCGGAAATTCAGGAAAATTTCTAATTACAGGCATAACTGGGCTTGTGTGATAAGAATAACCATCCATTAGAAGAGATCCGTTAATTTTCAATCCAGCAATTGGTAGAGTACTAAACCCAATTTCGGAGGTATTTATTTGACTAATAAAGGGAGCGATTACAGTGTTAACTAGTCCAAGAATATCATTTGCTCTTCCAAAATCATCAGCAATTATAACACTACCTCCACGCATAATGAAATATGCTAGAGCAGCTGTTTCAGTGGGATCAAAAAAGATTGTTGGTCCTATAATTGCCAATACACCCATTTCATTACCATCAAGTCTTGTTAAAGAATTCAAAGTGGAAACAACTGGATGAAACTCGAATCCTTCACTCTCAAGATTTTCTCGGAGAGTACTAGTTCCATCCCAATATTCATTATAAATCGAGAATTGTCTAGTTCCTTCTTGACCAATCCTAGTTACAGATAAGACTATTGGCAAACAAAATATAATGAAGATAATCGATAAGATGAAAGTATTTCGATTAAATTTTATAGCAGCCATATTCTTACCTCAAAATATTACTTAGGATACATTAGGATCTTGTTTTAGAGCTAACTGCACATTTTCCAAGGCTTGCATAGTATGATTAAATTGATTTTTAGTGATTCTGTGATCACTATAACGTGCTTCTTCATATCGCATCACAAGCATTGTGACATCGCGAACTGGTATGCGGTTTGTTGATGCAACTAATCGAGCAAGCTCTCTAGGTGATTGATCTCGAGCATTTAAAATCCTTAGATTTTGCATGCATATTAACTCAAAAGCTCTAAAGCTCAACACTATCCCTCGTCGATAATCTTTTGCTTTATCAGCTTCAGCAATCTGCTTCATAATAGAAGGCAGATCCAATAATTCAGCATCAGGACCGGGTAGAATTCCTTTCTTTGATTTCCTAAACCGACCAAATGCATACACAACAGCAACAATGATTATGAGTGAAACCATTGCAATTAATATACCTATTATAGCCATATCAAAAGGTTCTCCAGTAGTTGGTTGTGAACTAGTTGCTCCGTTATCATCATCTTCTGGTACTACGAGAAATGTGATGTCGAAATTGAAATCGTAGCTCGTATCAGCATCAAAGGTTATAGTAATTGTGTATAATGTACCGTTCGTATACCCCAATGTTTGATTAACAGCAATACTGAAATAACCACTATCATTGAGAGTTTCACCAATGGAGCCTAATCCATTAATAGCTATTGTAATGGTTCTACTTTTTATTGGTCGACCAAATTGATCCATTACAAATCCATTAAATGTTAAATTCGAATTAAGATAAATAGGTTCTCCTCCAATTGTTGTTACAGTTGAATCATCTATTACTATCGTTGAGTTCAAAGTAATCGTATACACAGCTTCTGTAAAGACATCTACTAGAAAACTGTAGTTGGAGGAAGTATAATATTGATTACTAGTTGAAAATAAATTAACTGTTCCATTTCTTAAAGTTGGATTGAGTGTTAACGGAATGAGTAAACTAATTGAAAATACACCTGTAGGAGAGGTATAAGTTTCGTATACTAATCCAGACCCTACCCATTGAGCTGAAATGTTCATGTTTGCAACAGCTGCACTACTAAAAGCATCGCGTATGTTACCTGATATTTGAAGCGTTTCATTTGGCATAGCAAAGGGATTTTCAATAAGAACTGAAGTGCCATTAACTGAAGGAGTTAGTATTGTAGAATTTCCTAAAACAGTAATATATTCCGTTTCAGTTATAGCGGTTATCCCTTGACCTGTATCGACATCCACGGTTATCGAATTGTCACCGACGGGTAAGCTTGTTGCATTTATAATGAAGGAGATACTAAAATTACCATTATTCTCTGTGGTAACACCTATCGTAGCTGAACCCGCAACAAAGACAGTTAGATCAACACCATAACCAAATGGACCACCACTACTATTAGATAAAACACCTGATAATGTAACTGTAGTATTACCTCGAACTACTTCTGGATAAAATCCAATACCTGGTGCAACGGGTTCGTCTATATCAAAAACAAGACCTGCTCCAGTGTATACGAATATATTTGTCGTGACATTACACCAATCTGCTGCACTAGTTCCAAGTTCAGCTTCAGTTATTATATTTCCTACCGTATACGTTAAACCTAACGTACTAATATTAAATGAGCCTTCCAGAGGATGATCAACTCCGACAGGGGTCCCCATTGGAACTGCTAGTATTGTTGCTGCAATATCAGCTATTATTGTAATATTATAGAGTGACCCTAACCAATCAAAAGTAATATCATGACCATTGGCATCTGAAACGAATTGGGGATTCAGAACTGTAGAATTATCAAATAGTAAACCAGCTACTACTGAAAATGAATCACCTTCACGAACGATGGTGGTATTTGTTACCATTCCCATCTGAACTGTGGCATAACATTCAATGGTATCTGTTGTATATTGACGATTAAGTTCTATGGGTCCAAGAAGTGGGTCCCCTGGGAAAACAGCATAGACTGTGACTAATCCTGCTTGTTTTGAATGATCATTATCTACACAAGTTATTGAAAAATTACCATTGCTATCTGTAATTCCTTCACCTATCTTGAAATTATTATCTAGATTGGTTCTGTCTGTCTCTAAATCAATCCAAGTGAAATAGCTCCAGTAAATCCAAATGGGTTCATTTGGTATGCCTAGTAAAGTATCTAAATCAATGAGTCTACCTTTAACTAAAAAGGATCGTCCTCGAAGAATAATTGTTGGGGAAACGCTTTCGGGATTGAGACTATCAGGTTTTTGTGATATTTTCTCTTGTGGTCCGTCAGCTGAGATAGTAGCAGTTAGATGTGTTACTACTTGGTCCTCGTTCGTTTTTAATAGAGTTGAGAGATCTGTTTCTGGCTGATTTGTTGTTAATGGAATTAGAGACACAAATGTAATTGAAATCAGAAGTAAAATTATAGCAATTAGTCTTACTTGAGATGGTTTCACACTTACAGCCAGGTCTAACGCCACCAGTATTTTTCTATATCTGAAAAGGGAGGTCATCTTATTTATTAATTGTCAAATCTGCATCTATGAAATGTATGACTTTCTACTAAAAAACGTAGCTCTTAATCCTAACTTCTCATTGAATTGTAGTTTAACACATGAAAGTAAACCGTTAGATGGTCGAACTAAGCACCTGAATAAAGAGTAAGGGCTTAGGATTCGACCACCTAATTAACACGATAACACATGGTTTGGCATTCTAGGACTCATCTGAATTGTGCTACAGTGTTCCGGTTCTTAACGTTTCCTCTTAAGCGAGCACCATTCTCTTCTCTCGGGTTTTAGAAGATTTCTCAAGGGACTTCAGTGGTTCTATAAGCACTCTACCCGCTGTTTGAAGTGCTTATCCAAAGTCCATTCTTGAGTGTGCTCTTTGAGGACACGAGAAGCGTGAGTAGTTTTATTTCAATTACTTTTCTCTTCTCCACTCAACTAGTTATACTATTTCTATTAAAGATTTCCTTGAACAGTTTCCTAGTTCTAGCTCTCTTGCTTCACCTTTTTTGGTAAGAGAATGTAAAAAGTGCTCTTACAGTCTCATGTAAGACAATTACAAATATTTATATATCATATTTATGTAACTTAAGTATAGAATAATGTAACAGTTGATTGGAATGAGGAAAAAAATGCCAGACAAGAAAAAGAAAATCAAAGAACAAGTCAAGAAAGATATTGAGCAAACTCGAATTAGAATGGCTCTAATAACGGGTGCTATATATTAAGAAAACAAAGAGTGTTTTTAAAAAATGTCAAAAAATAAAGATAAGAGAAAAAAGGAACTCGAAAAAGAGATGGCGAAACTTCGCAAAAAACTTGAGTTACTTGATGATGACGAAATTGAAGATGATGATGAAGAATATCTCTATGCTGATGATGAAGAGGTCAGATTTGATCCTTTCACTGGGGAATCACTAAAACACACAATGCCACCTTTACCTGCAAAACCAGCCAAACCTGCAAAACCAGCCAAACCAGCTAAACCTGCAAAGGCAGCAAGAATAATCAGACAAGACAGACATGGTAAACCCATTGTAGTCCGTCGAGCAGAACTCACTATAGAGCAAAAGAAACGTATTGCTAAGGAAAAAGATCTCATTAGACAAAAGAAGGAAAAACTCAATGAAGAACTTCACAAAATGAGAGAAGATTACAACGATAAACGAAGAGAATTACATGATCAACAACGCGAATATCAAGATGTTAGAAGAGATCTACGTGATAAAGAACGTGAAATTAGAGAGAAAGAACATGCTCTCCGAGAGCAAAAAAGATCATCTTACAGTTATACTTGGGATTTGGATATGAATGAGGATATCGAAGATGTAACTTCAGATTTGGAAGTAAGACTTGGGGAATATACTCGATCAATTCTCGCTTCAGTTGGAGATAGCATTAAATCTTCAATGGGCATCGCAATCAAAAGTGCAGGCGATATTGGACAAGAGATGAAAGTTGTTGGCAAGGAAATGGATAAACTCGGCAAAGAAATCGGCGATAAAATCGCTAAAGAAGTTCATGTCAGCGTGGGTCCAAAAATTCCTGAAGACAAACTTGAAGAATTCTATGAGGTTGGAGCAACCATTGTCTCTGCAATTGGTGACCCAAATAGATTACGTGTTCTCAAAGAACTTGAAAAGAGTCCAAAATACCAAAAGGAACTTAGCGATATTACAAATCTTCGTGGCGGAACTTTCAAACATCACATGGATCGACTTCTAGATGATCAAGTCAAATTTGTTACTCAAGAAGTTGTTCGTGGTCGTTATTTGTTAACAACTCGTGGTCGTGAAGCTTTGAAACTTACTGAAATTCAATTCATGAGATATCTCAATGAAAAGAAGCACAAGAAAAAAGAGAAGAAAGGTAAGAAATCTGAAGATTCCGACAAGGAATACGATGTTAGCATAAAATAAACTGGAGAGACCTAAAAAATGAAATTAGAGCTAGTTAATGAACCATTAAAAGTTGTTCAAACAATTGCTATCGCAGACTTAGAAGATACCATTGTAACCGTTGGTAAACGATCCCGAATATTTCCTGTTGTTGAGACCCGATCGTATGAAACAATTGGATATTATATCACTGGAGACATTTACCTTGGAGCAGATACAATCGTTAATACACAGAAAGGAGCTATTGGTGAACCAATTGAAAAGCTTGCAAAAGAAGCTTTCATAAAATATGAAGACATCGATCTTTCTAATACTAAATCTGAAACACTTTCAGATAAAGATTTCAGGAAAGTAGAATTAACAGCTTATCGTTACTTCCAGAAGATACACGACTCCCAGTTCAGCAAACATGGTAAATCCGAATGGCGTGTAAATGGTAAACGCTACTCATGGCCCCAAGATCTCAGTCGTCTTGATTTTTACATCTACTTATTTGAACCGGAAGAATTCATCTTAATAAAAGATAATCATACAATAATTGCTGTTGGCAAAGACGAACGAGAAGTTATTGTTTGTAACAAAAAGAAGAATTCATACGTTGTAGTTTCTAAGAAAGATGGTGTGAAGGTTTCTAATGATAAAGGCGAAATTGTTAGAGCAAGTTCAGATGGAGTTATGATTGACGGTAAAAGCCTGAGTGAAATACTTAAAGGTGCTTTACGACCTCTTTCAGACAGATTTAATAGTCGAAGAAAATTCTAGAAAAAAGGCTTTTTACTATGCCTTTTTCCTTTTTCTATTTTTTCGGATAACAAATTCATTTCTTTTTAAAAAACCATTATTCTTCAGCAGCTAATTATTTTGTTAATTCTTTGAGCTCTTTAGAGCTCTTTTTCAGTGTTGTAATTTGTTTTTTCATGCTGGTTATTGCTTTCTTATTTTTCGTAATGGTCTCTTGTAATGATTTAACTTCATTAGTTAGAGAATTTAATTTCTCCTCTAATGCTAAGTAATCGTCTTTTGCACTAATTGCTGGTTTTTGATAATCTTGCTCAGCTATTGCACTTCTTTTTGGAATCGGTTTTGGTGTTTTCAAAGATTTCTTCTTTCCTATGTCAGATGCAGTTGCATCGAATTTCGGTTTTTCTCCGGGAGTATACTCCTCTACCGATTTTTTGCCAGCTCTATGATCCGATTTTTCAATTAAATCTAGAACACGAACAGATGATTCAATATCAGGTTTAAGAGTTGTTTCTTTTACAAAGACTTTACCATCTTTAGGAATTTGTTCCAACAGATCTGTTACAACTCGATCGACAACAACAGGTGAGATATACACTTCTTCAGAATCCAAGAGAAAACGCAATCCATTTTCTGCTTCTTCTGGCAAGTCTCTGAGTGTAGTTCCCTTTAAAATATTCAATTTTTTAATGCTAATAGCATGTGCACCCTGCACAAGGTAAACAGCATAATTTTTTCCTTCGATGCCAAATTTCAATGAAAATGTTGTTCCGGGAATTTTTACTATTGCTTCATCACTCATGATAATCCATCCTTGTGTAATTAGTATTTATTTTGTTTTTACCTCTATAAATTCGTTATCTTGTAGGACAATTCAAACAAAAGGTTTTCAGACGGAAAGATAATATGCTAAATAGACATTTTTGTTATTGGTGTCTATTCAATGAGTAATGACGAAGTAAAAATCGAACAAAATCTTTTCAAAGTAATGCACGATAGGCGATCAATAAGAAAATTCCTTGATAAAGATATTTCTGATGATATAATAGAAAAAATTCTTAGTGCAGGTATTAGAGCTCCTTTTGCATATCAGAGTTGTAGTATAGTTTACACTCGAGATAAAGAGAAAATGAAAAAACTGAGGATGTTCCCCTCAACCAAACTGTATATGGTTTTCTTTATCGATTTCAATAGAATGGAAAAAATTCTCAAACAAAGAAAATACACATATGATTTTGATGATAGTTTGCTTTTATGGATGGGAGTTCAAGATGTTTCACTCGTTGTAGAAAATGTGATATTAGCAGCTGATGCTTTAGGTCTAGGATCTGTTTTATTAGGGGGGGCACCATTTCAAGTTGACAAAATAACAGAAATTTTCAAGGTACCAAGAAAAACATTTCCGGTAGTAAGCATGTGCCTAGGTTATCCTGATCCAGAGCATAAAATGGATATTCGACCAAGATATCCTTTGAAACTGACTGCTTACGAAGATAAATACAATGACCTCTCGGAAGACGAAATAAAAGAGTGTATGAGAGCAATGGATGAAGGGTATATTACTCAAGGGTATTACATAAAACTCGGAGCTAAAATACCTTTGAAAAAAGGAAAAGACGAAATTGATATGGATAAATATTCATGGTCAGAGCATATAAGTCGGAAAATAACTCAAGGATCAAGGCACGAAGAAACGCTATTGAGTTTACTAAGAAAACAAGGATTCAAACTCGATTAATTTTTCTTTTTCTTAATTCCATATTTACAGTCTTTAACTAGAAAACAGATAGAACAAAGTGGATTCGCTTTTTTACAGAAGCGTTTCCCATGTTCGACAAATAAAGCATGAAATTCGTTGAATAAACTCACATCTTTATCTAATTTAGACTTATAGAAATTTTTCCAATATTTTCTATTATTTGAATTACCAAATCCTAATCTATTACTAATTCTCATTGTGTAAGCATCTATAACAAATTCCGCTTCATTTAATAGATAGAGAAGTATTGAATCAGCAGTTTCCTCACCAATTCCTTTTACAGATAGCAGCGTTTCTCTATTAGGTTTCGAATTACTGATCCATAATCTACAAAGATTTTTCAGATATTGTGCTTTCTGATTGAAAAATCCAGCTGGCGTTACTAACTCAATTAATAATTCATCATCACATTCTAAGATGTTTTTTGGAGTCAGTAAATTTTTATTCCTTAGATTTTCAAGAGCTTTTTCTACATTCTTCCAAGAAGTATTCTGAGTCAAAATTGCTCCGATTGCGATTTCAAATCCTTCACCTGGCCACCAGTTTTGTGAACCATAAAACGCAAGCATTTTTTCGAATAAGTCTCTTGGTTGCATTAGTATCAAGTAGTTGATTATTGTGTTTTATGTTAAATATAATTATGTAAAAATACCTCTTCAGCTGTTTTTTCTAAAAAAATTAATTAGCATTGTTAAACAATGTAATATGCAGAAAAGATATCTTGATAGGAATTAAATTTGTATCTTGAATGGAGGATGAGATAATGAAACTAACTGAAATTGTACGTATTAATGAGAAAGGCGAAGTTGTAATTCCTCAAACTATTAGAGACAATATCGGAATAGTTGAAGGTATGCATGTTATGCTTAAAGTTGATATTGAAAGAAGAGAAATAAGAATAATACCTTTTATGACTTCAGAAGCGGATTTAGTAGAATTCAAAATTAGTCTCGCAGATGTTCCAGGAGCTTTAGCAAAATGTGCAACATTTCTAAGTGAGAATAACATCAATCTTGTTGCTAGTGAATCAAGGCAAATACAAAGTGGGGAAATTTCAGAATGGATTGTCGTAGCAGATATTTCTAAATGTAAATCTAATATTAGAGATCTTTGCAAGCAATTAGTGAATGAAGGATTTGCTAAGAATTCAGTTTGTAGAAGCTTTCAATAAACGATTTTTTCACTACTAATCAATTACAATAGAGAAAAGCTATTCATTCTCTATCACTTCATCAGCAACTAATTCTAAGATGTAATCCTCTTTTTTCTTCATTCTGCGAGCGTTAATTAATAGAAGTGAACCAATTGCTGAACCAACCCCAAAAAGAACAAATCCTACTATTTGTTGTATGAGTAACAAGGTTTCATCAGGTTGATTTGAATTCACAAAAAACGATAAAATTGCCAATGATAAAACTGAGAGACTTAATATCAAAATAATTATTCCTAATCGCCTATAAAGAGAGCTTGAAACATCTTTTGAGCGTTTTTCCAGCTCTTCTGGTGTGGACTCGTGAAGACTATCATCATTATTTATTGTTGAATCCTCTGCATCATCAAAAGGTATTTCTTTGATTTCTACCAATATAATTCACATCCAATTAAATGCTGACTGTTGATTTTTATTGCAGTTTTTTAATTCTTGCTTTCAAACCATTATTCAAGATCATTTAGGAAAAATTTGTATTGAATAACTTTACATTTACTATGAACGATAACAAATGTCAGATAGAATTAAAATGTTAAGAGAAAAAGTTTTTTCTTACAAAGATAGATTAGTTAATTGTATAATGAGGAATTTAAATGTCCGATAGAACTCTAGAGCAACTTGAACCAAATCTTGTTTGGCAAATTTTTAAGGAAATCACAAAAGTACCCAGACCATCAAAAAAGGAAACAAAGATTCGTAAATGGGTAAAAGATTGGGCTTCTGAGAATAACATAAAAATAAAAGAGGATAAAACCGGCAATCTACTTTTGTCAAAAGATGCAGCACCTGGTTGTAAGAAGTTTCCCACATTAATTTTACAGGCACACTTAGATATGGTTTGTCAAAAACAACCAAATGTAGTAATAGATTTTGAAAAGGATCCAATAAATGCTATTGTCGATGGGGATAATGTAAGAGCAGATGGAACATCCCTTGGAGCTGACAATGGTATTGGTATGGCTATTGGATTAGCAGCCTTAATAACTCCTGATTTAAAACATGGTCCTTTAGAGATTCTATTAACAGTCGATGAAGAAACAGGATTAACAGGCGCCTTTGCTCTAGAAGCTGGTTTCTTTAGTGGAAAATACTTGTTAAATATTGATAGTGAAGAAGTAGGTAAAATAACCATAAGTAGCGCTGGTGGGGGCGGAACAGATTTTGTTTTCAATTCAATTCTAGAGAATAAATCAAATCATAAAAGCATCAAACTAATTATTTCCGGGCTGAAAGGTGGACACTCTGGGGTAGACATAGATTTACCAAGATTAAATGCTATAAAATCAGGAATTGATGCTTTGCTTGAGCAGCAAGAGAGTATATTGTTAAATTCTTTAAATGCCGGGTCTGTTCGAAATGCAATTCCTAGAGATTTTGAATGTATAATTTTAGTTCCAGAAAAAGAACGAAAAAATATACTGAAAAATCTGAAACAGTGGAGAAGAAACACATTAGATATTGCCAAAATATCTGAACCAGGAATAACTATAGATATTTCCGAAGTTTCTGAAACACAAGCATTCAACGCTAAAACTACGAAAGCTGTGTTAAATCTTTTACTCGATATAAATCATGGACCTCTTACGTATAGTAAGGAAATTGTTGGACTTGTTCAAACTTCCAGCAATTTAGCAGTGGTTGAAACTTCTGAAAAGAAGATTAGTGTTCATGTTAGTACAAGAAGTTCTGTAAATAAAGAGCTTGAAGAAGTTCGAGCGAAGCTTAAAGAGATTGGTAAGAATCATGGAGCAAAAGTTTTACAAGATGAAGCTTATCCAGGTTGGGAACCAAATCCTGGGGCACCATTTCTAAAACATGTTAAAAGAATCTATGAGGAAGTAATGGATAAAACAATAGAACTCGAAGCGATTCATGGTGGTTTAGAATGCGGACTTTTTGTTTCACTTGATCCGGAGTTACAAGTTACATCCATTGGAGTGAATATTCACAATGCCCATAGTCCTGATGAATATGTTGAAATTGACAGTGTGGAACTAATCTGGGATGTTGTTGTTAAAATAATTGAAAATATGAATCAACTAAAGTAATTTCTAAAAAGAATTACTTTTTTCTTCTTTTTTCCACATTTATCCTAAAAAAATATAATACCCTTTGTTCTTATACTGATAGTTACAAAAGATTAGATGTGAAACCTTGTGAAAGGTCGAATTATTTGGTGGTGGGTATTATAAAAAAGTTTGAGGGGATTTACGTCTCCACATTGACCCCGTTTAATGAGAAACTCGAAGTCGATTATGAAACAATAAAAGCACAAATAGACTTTGTTATAGAAAAAGGTGTACATGG
>JAGMDP010000105.1 GCA_023128635.1 Candidatus Heimdallarchaeota archaeon
AAAAAATCGTGTTCCAGTTATTGCTGGAGCTTATTCTAATAGCTACAAAGAAGCTCTTGAATTAGTTAAATATTCTGAGGAGCATGGGGCGACAGCAGCTATTCTAACAACACCTTTCTTCTTTAGAAGGCCTTCACAAGAGGGATTGTATGATTATTTTGGCAATATTTTAGATGAGGTCAAGAAATTTCCAATATTCTTGTGCAATGTCCCAATTTATTCACTTATTGAATTAAGTTTGAATTTAGTAGAAAATTTAACGATGAAATACAAAAATATTGTTGGAATAGAAGACCTGAGTGGAGTAACAGATAGTATTCTTGCATATGCAGGTGCTTTTGAAAATCTCTCGGTTTTAGTTGGCAGTGACAGAATGGTCTATAATGGACTTAATGCTGGGTGTGATGGAGCAGTAAGTGCAATTGCAAATATTTTACCCGAATATCTATTAAAAATATATGAGACGTATAAGAAAGGCAACACAGAACAATCTTGGATTGAACAAGAATCTGTTATTGGTATTAGATCATTAATGAAGAGATTTCCGTCACGTTCAGCACAAAAATTCATCTTTTCAAAAATTTCCGGAAGGGATTCCTTTGTTAGACCACCACTTAGAAATCTATCAGATGAGGAAAAAGAGAATCTCACTATAATTATTGGGGAACATGGATTAAAAGTAGAATCAGAAATCCCAATTTAGATTAATTACTAAAGACGAGTATAAAGTTTATAACTGATTATTTTTATCAAATCTAAAAAGTTTCATTATGTTGCATTATAATCAGGAGTTTTTGTCATTGGCTCGTAAAGAAGAAAAGAAAGACTACAGAACTGAATTAGAGAAAAAAGGAATACCAAAATACTTTACAATGACAGATGGAGCACAAGAATGCCTTCGGACTCTCGAATTAATGCCAAATTCAATTTATGTCGATCTAGGTAGTAATAAAGCAACGCATTCTGAACCATTAATTGAGGAACTTGAGAAATTTATAATAATATTAGATAGTGGTGAATTTGATAAGTGAATAATTACTGGTGGTTAGAGAAATGGCTAGAAAGAAAGAAGATTTGAGAGCAGAGATTGAAAAGAAAGCGAAAGAAATCTATTGTGAAATGTCTGATGGTATGAAAGTAAGGATTCTTGATTTCGATCTAGCAGAAAAACCAAACAAATATACCATTTTTCTGGTTCCTGGTTTTGTTACTGTTTTTTTGAGCTGGGAGATATTAGTGGAGATTCTTTCCAAGGATTTCCGTGTTTTATATTTCGAATCTCGGGAAAAATCAAGCAGTATAGCACCAAATAGAAAGGTAGAACGGAGCTCTACTTTACGTAAAATGGCTCATGATATAAAAGAGGTTATCGTGCAATTAGAGCTCGATAAACAAGATTACATAGCAATTTGTAGTTCCACAGGAGGTACAATACTATATGAAGCTCTAAGCGAGAAGTGGCTAAAACCTAATGGTATGGTAGCGGTCGGACCTACCATGGAATACCACATCAAATTTATTTCCCCATTTCTAATAACTATTGTTCCTCATTTTTTGAAAATACTATTCATGCCACTTTTCAGATGGTTTCTAGGGAGATTTCACGTTGATAAAGAAGAGCATCCCAAACAATATGCAAAATATGTTCGTGCAGGTGAAGAAGCTCATTTAAGAAAAATAAGGAGAGTTTTGAGGCAAATTTATAGATACAAATGTTGGCATTTACCTCCAAAAGTTGAAACTAAAACATTACTCATTGGAGCTTCTACTGATAAGGTGCACGCAACCGATGAGTGTATCCGAACTCATGAATTAATGCCAAATTCATCTTATATTGATCTCGGAGATAATATTGCAGCTCATACGCAACCTTTAGCTGACGCGCTCTCTGATTTTATTAAAGTATTAGATAAGGAAAAATGATGCAAGATGAAGTATGTAATAAAAACCCCACCGGATTATTTACCTTTAACTCCTCGAGATTTTGTAAGACATTTTGCTAATCTGCTTTCAAACAAAGAATATGATCTTTCGATTAATTATGAAAAATACACAAAGATAATTGGTTATTCATGTAGAGCATTATTTGATATGTGCATGGAATATTTCAGCAAAAAGGAGTTAGTTATAGCTACAACACCAATTCATCACACATCATTCAGAAACATTATAGAGAAATATGTAAAACCTGAAAATATACACATTATTGAATTAAATGAGCAAGTAAATGGAATAAGAAAACTTCCTGAAATTAAAAAATGTGATGTAGTAGTTATTACTCATTTGTTTGGTCAAGATATGGATTTATCTGCTTTAACTGAATTCAAAAAGAAACATAATTGCATTATCATAGAAGATAGAGTCCAAGGAGGATCACTTGATGTGAAATTCAGCCACAAAGTCGTAGATATATCACTTTATTCAATGGCAATGGATAAAAGACCGATCGCTTTAGGTGGAGGATTAATGTATATTGGTAAGAAGCACGAGAAGCTAATTACTGATTATAAAGAGATAATCAAAAATCTCCCGGTTGAAAAACATAGTAAGAGATTTAATGAGTTACTGAAGAAAATACCCACTTATATACTCTACAACAGTAGAATGATGACTTTCTTCTTTATTGGGTTAATCGACCTCCTAGGTTTTTTCAACAAAAAAATAAGCATGTTAAGTGTAACGAAATCATATCGATCTAGTAACCCAGGTTTTAGTCGACAAGGATATATGCTTAAACCATCCTCTGGCTTACAAAAATCAATGTATGAGAATTTTCATAAATACAAAGAAGTAGAAGAAAAATATGCAAAAAACTATAATTTCTTTTTTAGCTGTTTCTCACCAAAATTACTTTCTCATTTTTTCCCCTGGTATAGTGGTGATGCATCACTTACACCATACAATACAATACAGATAGAGGAACATCTTGTTGATCATTTTCTGGAATATCTAAGTGATTTTCATATCTCAAGTCTACCAAACCCCACCTATAAGTTGTTCAATATTTCTTATGATGATTACCCCGAAATTGTGAAATTTAATAATAGTATAGCATATTTACCTTGTGTAGTGAATATGACCAAAGAAGAAATGGTTTATCTCTCAGAGAAAATTAAGGAATTCTACTATATTCATAATCCTTCTAAATCGTAAATTCTCTTTTTGAAAAAATCAACAAATTGATTCCCAATATTTATAATATCATATGTTTGTTAGTTCAATTGTTGACTATTGGGTGTACAAAATGAAAGTATGGATAGTACATGATTCTAATTTAGGAAATGGTGAAATACTCGCGAAAACATTGGGTAAAACCTTTGAAAAAGATATGGAAGTAAATATCGGCCATGTAAAGGAGATTGATCCAGCGAAGGTTGTTGCAGACTCTCCTGATATAGTTGTTGTTGGTGCGGCAGTTAGAGCATTCTTGACTTCATTTACTTCAAAGAGATGGATCAGGAAATTGCATAAAGAACTTAAGAAAGCTAATAAAACTGTAAAAATTGGTGCAACTTTTCTTACTCATGTAATGCCGAACAAAATGGTTGCTGGCAGAGGTAACAGACTAAACAAATTCTTTGCTAAGAGTCCAAATGTAACTACTGTTTATTCTGAATTTTTAGATGGAAAAGTTGTTGCTCCTGAAGGACCATTTGAAGATTATGTTCTCGGTGATGTTGAAAAACACGCTGTTGAAATACTCAAATTATTGAAGAAAAAATAGAGTATTTGGAATTATATTTAGGTAGGGTTTCTTTCTACCTTTTTTTCTTTTATAATCCCAAATTAAATGATATTTACTTTTAAACTAGAAATCATCTTCTTCAGAAGCTGGTTTTTTACATCCAGTTGCTATTGAAGAGAATTCAGTTATCTTCCACTGACCATGTTTGTTTTTAGCTAAACCTACTGGTGTTGGAAAGTCTTTACCTGTGCTTTGAATAATTGCTTTTAGTCGTTTTTCTCCTTCAGGAACGAAACCTAGGAATGCCATCTTTGGTTTGCTTTCATTGAATTTATAGTCTTCTTTGTATTCTGCACCCAAATAGCTCTTTACTATATTTGGATCATTACGCATGTACTTTAGTAGTGTTTTATTTGTTGGCCCTAGTTTTAATCCAGATGGAGAACTTGGATCATCGAGATTGTGTTTCTTCGATAAAATTACGGTAGCCATTGCATCTCCAATAGCTTTGTCCTTAACACCATAATTGTAGGCAGCAATCAAGAAATGAAATATTGATTGTGCAGGATCAGAGGCGTTCTTTTCCCAGCTTGCTTTGAATTTCTTGAAATCTGTAATCATTACACCAGAGATTTTTTTCTTTTGTTCTTTCATCCCACGAAATGAATGTTCAACAGATTTATCGTATTCACCTTGAGCAGCACTACGATGCTTGTCTATTTGTTTTTTAGTCTGCTTTTCAGCTTCATCTTCGACAGCATCACCTGCAGCTCGTTTTACAGCTCTAGTGGCTTTTCTTCTAAGTCGATCAAACATATAATCACATCACATTAATTTGTTCTAGAAAATTCATATTATCTTCCAAAAACAATTCCTACAACGCTATTTTCTATCTTTTGAAATAATACTCTTTCGCTTGAAAGATAGTAGTTTTGAATAATTGAAAATAAAAATTTGGAATTTATAATATTCTTGACAATTTATCATAGAGATTTTGATTCTTGAGTGTTGAATATATTGCATTATAGACCTCGTAGAATTTACTATACAATTTTTCATTTTCAGTATTCGGTGTTTTCTTTTCATCAATTATGACCATTTCATCAGCAGCACTATCAATATTCTTGTAAATGCCAGCTCCAACACCAGCAAGTATAGCAGCTCCTAATGCAGTAGCTTCTTCCACTTGACCTTTAATAACAGGTAAACCACAAATATCGGCTTCTATTTGATTCCATGTAGAATTTCTTGATGCTCCTCCTGTTATCCTTAGCTCTTTTAGATTTACATCTAATTCCTCAAAGACATTAAGATTCGTTCTTATCTCATAACAAGTAGCTTCCATAATGGCTCGAATGAGATGCTTACGAGTATGACCAAGACCCAATCCAAATATTACACCTCTCGCATTTGGATCCCAATGAGGAGCTCCCGCACCCACAAAATGAGGTAATATCATTAAACCTTCTGAACCTGGTTTTACAGATTTAGCCTGCATTCCCAGTAATTCATAGGAATCAAGATTTAAGCTCGGAGCTAGGCTTTTTTCTGCTGAAGAGAAATTATCCCTGAACCAACGAAGAATAGAACCAGTAGTAAAAATACTTGCTTCATAAACGTATTTTCCAGGCATAGCATGACAACTGCAAAGAACTCTTCGTTTCTTATCTCTCTGACTTTTATCTAAATATGCTAAAAGAAATGTTCCTGTCCCTGTTGTTGCTTTTATTCTACCTTTTCTTGTTACTCCAACACCAATCGCTGCACATTGCTGATCCCCTCCACCAACAATTACTGGTAATCCTTCTGGTAATCCAGTTTCTTTTGCAGCTTTCTTCGATAATCCTCCAACGCTTTTGCCAGATGGAAGTGGTTTAGGCAGTTTTTCCTTAGGCAAATTCAAGGCATTAAGTATCTTATTTGACCAGGTTAAGGAGTTTATATCAAACAGCATAGTTCTCGAAGCATTGCTGTAATCTGTAATGAATTCCTCAGTAAGCTTCATTTGAATAAAATCATGAACCAATAAAAACTTGTGAGCAGCATTAAATGCTTTTGACCAATTCTTTTTCATCCACAAGATTTTTGGGCTGGAAAAGTAGGGATCCACAGTTAATCCTGTTAGATCATATATCTTATCGCTTCCTACAGATTCCTTAATTTCTTCACACTCTTTTATTGTTCGCCTGTCTTGCCAAACAATCGCACGAGAGAGGGGAGCCCCCTTTTCATTTACTGGAACGATTGTTTCACGTTGATTTGTGACACTTGTACTAACTATTTTTGATGGATTAATTTTTGATTTCTTTAATACTTCTTTAATCGTGTTTACTGTTACAGTCCACCAATCATTCGCATTTTGTTCAACATCTGTCGGTGTTGGAAAATAGCTTTCATATTCTTGATATGCAGATTCAATTATTTCACCTTTCAAACTGAAAATAATTGTTCTTCCACCAGTTGTTCCAACATCAATGCTTAGAATGAATTGGTCATTTTTTGTTGACAATGTTAGTTCTCCTATTCTTCAGAAATCAAAAATTCTTAGATGTTCTTTAGACAATTACAATTTGAATCTAACTTATTAAACATTTATTGTTTTTTTTCAGACAGTATTAACATTCTGTGACTTGTAAGGTCGATAAAACCTTTCTCTAAAATTTCTAGATGCATATCCCATAAATTCCTTTCATATTTCTCAATAGAAAATTCAGGAATCGCTTTTAGATAATATACTATAGCACCTATGTCAAAGCATCTCGTAATAGGATATCCTTCCAGTTTCTTAGTAACAGTAAAACCAGCTTCCTCAAGATCATGTGCAATTTTCTTTAAATTCCAATCAAGATACTCTAATTCTTCAATAGGATATCCTAATCTTTGATTTAATTCGAGATTATCCTTCCACCCAACTTGCTGAGTAATAAACATACCATCAGGCTTCAAAATTCTGTTTAACTCTGTAGGCAAATAATATTCATGTCTATTGATTATTAACTCAAATTGCTCGTTCTTGAAAGGTAATTTGCCACTTTCGTCTATTTGAACTACTTTGACACCAACTGGTTCTAATTTTTTCTTAGCAACAGGAACATTTGGTTCATATGCTTCTGTTGCGAAAGTTTCTTTCGGTAAAGGTCGCAGAGAGGAAAGAAATTCTCCTCCTCCAGTTCCCATATCTAACATAGTTTCTACCGTCCTTACGAAAGGTAGAATTTCGCTATGATAACTCCAAGTTAGTGGTTCCATAACAATTCGAGTCTTTGTATGAGAAAAATCCCACCCGGAAAAAGGATGTAATGCATCTTTAATCAAAATGTCGAATGATTCCTTGGAAGTTATTGTTTTCATTTTCTAGTTATCTCCTACAGATATTCTAGTGTTATTTAATTTCAACAAAGTATATTTACTCTATTATCAAATAGATATTAAGATAAGAATTTGACTGTTTACATATCAGAATTTTGAATGTGCTCTTAACGTAAGGTTAAAAAAACGTATGTAATTAAGTAATTGTAAAGCACAGATTATTGATTTAAACTGGATAGGATAGAAGATGAAGATATTTTTTGATGAAACCCAAAAAGAACGTGGTAAAATAAATACTAATTATTCCATTCTTCGTGATTCTTTAAGAAGCGAAGGTCTAGAGGTTGAGGTATATAATGATTTTCCAATTTCAGAAAAATCATTAAAATGTGATGTTTTTGTTTTCGCTTGTCCTGATGGCTCCAAGCTAGGAAAAAGTGAGATCGATGCTCTCTCTGATTTTGTAGAAAAAGGTGGAGGGTTATTAGTAATTGGAAACGCAGGTGGAGATAGAGGCTTACGTACAAATATGAATGATATTTTAAACAAATTTGGTATTGAGATGCTTTCTGATCAAGTAAAGGATGAAGCTAGTAATGAATTTAATATGCCCACACATCCAGTGATTAATGATGTAAAGGATCATCCAATAGGCAATGGTGTTGCTGAGATAGTAGTAGTGGCAGGATGCTCTGTTAGAGGTTCTACTAATATGAAGGGTATTGCTTACACTTCACCAGCTGCTGAACCTCCAAATGCCCCTGTTTTAGTAGCAGGAGATTTCAAACAAGGAAGAGTAGTGGCGGTAGGCTCATATCGTTTATTCTCTAATTATGGTGCCGGACTTTCTCTAAGAAATAATCGCACATTTGCAATGAATATTTTCAGATGG
>JAGMDP010000106.1 GCA_023128635.1 Candidatus Heimdallarchaeota archaeon
CCGGAAGTAATATAGCTAATTCATCCTCAAGTCTCTTCTTTAATCCCAAGAATTTTGCCCCCCCACCTGTTAGGCAAATGTTGTTACTGAAATCCTTCCACAATCTAATGTTTAAACTTTTGATAACATTAGCAATTGCTTGGGATAAATTAATCTCTTTCATATTGTATTTGTTACCTTCACAATCACTTCTCGGACATAGGGCAACTTTCTCTGAAAAGAATTTTTTATAGAAGAATAGCTCAGGCAGTTTCCACCTTTCAGAACTTAGATTGAATGTATATTTATCAATATAGTAGGTTATAGGTCTATCATCACTATCTTTCATATTCTGATTGTATGATCTTACAAAACAATGGTTTTCTTTAATGTCTCGAATAAACATTGAGTCTATTGATCCTTCGAATCCCTGTTTCTGTAACCAAGAACCTAGTTGTAATGTTAGCTCGAGACCACCAAATGATATTTGAGCTATATGCTCTTCTAATATTGCTGCCTGATAAATCGGTACGATTCTTATTTGTGAAAACCCAATATCTACAATAATTGCAGTTAATTTCCTCATCATTGGCAAGTAAGCAACTAATGAAAGGAAAGGATCTGAGATAACGGCAATCTTTTCCGCCAATAATTCCTCATGAAAATATTCGAGAACCAAATCTCTAAACGGACTATCTGTTAGTATTGCAGTTGGTAAACTTATGAGTATAGGATTAATTGTAGGATCAATCTTTAATTTCTTAACACTAGCTAACCAGTAAGCTTTAATGAGTTCTTCATTTGTAGTTTGACTCCCTTCGATAGGGAATCGTCTTATCCTAACCTTCAAATCAGTACTTTGTTCTGGAAAAACAAAGCGAGGATATTTTTCTCCCCCAAAACCGATTTTCGTACTTGAAGCTCCATGAATAATAAGAGCAGGAGTTAAATCTAGTTTTTCTTCTAATTCAGCTTCTAATTTGGCTTCTAATTTAGCTTCAACTGCTATCTTGCTTTTATCCAGTTTCTTCATCCTTTTGGTTAACAAATGAGACGACCTTAATTAAACGATAATATAGTAAATACTGCTTATTCAATATTATAATGATGCGGTTTGAATACACTCTCACAGTCAGAAGGATTTTATAACAGAAAAATAGTTGATTATATTTCATCAATCGAAATAAAGTTTTTTAATCGCTTATATTATCAATGGTTTTGATTGAAACATCATCATATAATCTTAGAAGCAGGTCGTATCCTTATCGAGATAGTTATTATTCCAAGCTGTGAGAATTAATGCTAGAACTAGAGAAAATTGACTTTAAGAAAATGGGTTTTCGTGCAGGCATAGAAGTGCATCACCAAATTAAAACAAAGAGGAAGCTTTTCTGTAATTGCCCCCCCATCCTTTGCGATGGAGAACCAGACTATCTGTTTGAACGGTACTTCAGACCTGTGTTAGGAGAAATGGGTGATTTTGATGCTGGCATGCTAATTGAGTTTGAGAAAGGATATAGAGTAATTTATCATGCATTCGAAGCTTCTGTTTGTAATTATGAACAAGATGAGCAACCCCCTTTCTGGCCTGATTTTGAAGGAATTTATATGGGGTATGAATTAGCTCATTGGCTTAATTTTTCAGCGTTAGTAGATGAAATTGTTGTCTCAAGAAAGCAATATCTAGATGGATCAATCACAACAGGATTCCAAAGAACAATGATCGTTGCTCGAGATGGATGGGTACCTGTTAATGGGAAGAAAATTAAAATTACAAATCTTACAGTAGAGGAAGACGCTGCAAGAAAAATCAAAACTGAAAATTTCGGACGAACAGTCTATTACAATCTTGACCGTTTGGGAATACCATTAGTTGAAGTAATATCAGACCATGAGGATTGTGATAATCCTGATGACTTTAAAAAATTGGCAGAATATATAGGATTAACTTTACGATTAAGTGGTATTGCCCAACGAGGTCTTGGCTCAGTACGACAAGATGTTAATTTTAGTATTAAAGGAGGAAATCGAGTTGAGATCAAAGGAGTACAAGATCTTGACACTTTTGTCGATCTTGCTCGTAGAGAAGTAGTTCGACAAGATATGCTTTTAAAAATTGCAGGGATGTTAAAAGAAAGGGGATTAACAAAAGAGGACTTAGAACATACTTATATTGATTTAACAGAAAACTTTGACCCAAAAATCATTCCTAAAAACTATATCCTGATGGGAATTCGTATTCCAAAACTTGGTGGAATCTTTGGGATTGAAATACAACCTGGCAAAGATTTCGGTCAAGATGTCATTGAAAAAACAGAACTGATTTCAGGAATTCCTAGAAGCTATCTTTTCCATTCTGATGAAATAAGCCAGAAAGCTCTTAGGAGATTCCAAGAAAAGAAGATGAGCTTAAAGAATGAGGATTATCAGAAGAATTTCTTTTTCCAAAATTTAACGATTGATTTAAACAAGAAAATTAGAAAAATACTAAATCTGAAGAAGGATGATGCGTACTTTTTAGCTCTTGGTCCACAAAAGTGGGTTATCCACGCATTGAAGAAGATAGTTGAAAGAACAAAAATGGCTTTAGATGGCGTTCCACTAGAGACCAGGAGATTTCTACCGGATAATAATACAGAATTTTTACGGGTGATTCATGGTCAAGATCGTCTTTATCCTGACACGGATACCCCACCTATTGATATGGATATGGAAAAAATACAAAAGCTGAAAGAAAAGGTTGGAGATAGACCATGGGAGATTGTAAACGAATTCGAGGAAAAGTATGGATTCTCTTATGACCAAACTGTTAAGCTAATTCGTCATGATAGAATTAATGATATTAGAAAATTAATCGAAGAATATAATTTTGATCCGAATCGTTGCTATGTCTTATTGGAGGAAACAATTCTAGCATTAACAAGAGAAGGACTAAAAACAAAATCGCTATCTATGAAAAAACTAATCGAAGTTCTTAAAGGAGCACATTCAGGTGATTTTGATTACAATCAATTCCAATCTATTTTACGATTATACATTAGCAGTCCAAAGAAGAATCTGAAGCAAATCCTCTCTGATCTTAAAATCAAAAAAATAACAGAGAAGGATATTGAAAGCCTTTTTGATGAATCATTAAAAGATCTTGATAAGCATCCAAGAAGAAATGATTTCACAAAAGAAGAACTCGCTGAAAAGGTTACTGGAAATATTATGAGAAGAATAAATGGAGGATTTTCTGGTAAGAGGATCTTTGAAATTGTTCTCTCAAAGTTGGAGGGCAAATAACTCAAGGGATGTGTGTTATGTGAACAAGAAGAAAACACCTAAGGAAACAACCAAACAAAAAAGAGATCCTATTGGTTACAAGGGAGAACTCCGGAAACGACTCGAGACAGAAGGAATCGGTGTTTGGAGCGAAGTAACGGTAAAGAAGGGAGATGCCGTTTATGAAGGCGTTATACTCCCAAGAAGTGATCACACATCCGAAGGATACTTGGTGCTTAAAGTAGATACAGGTTACAATATTGGTGTGAAAATCACCCCAGATACTACTATTAAGGAATATGGCTACAAAGAAGGAAAATACAAACTTCCTGATATTAGTGTTAAATTCAAAGAAGGTTTGCCCAATGTTACTCTTCTAGGAACTGGTGGTACTGTTGCCTCAAGATTAGATTATAGAACAGGTGCAGTTTTACCTGCTTTTACTCCTGAAGAATTATTCAGTGCTGTCCCTGAATTAATTGATATTTGCAATCTCACACCAAAGAAGATTTACTCTTTGCTTTCTGAAAACTTCCAACCTGAATATTGGGCTAAAACAGCTGAAGCTGTTATGAAGGAATTCGAAAGTGGAGCTAATGGAGTAATTATTGGACATGGAACAGACACAATGAGTTTTACAGGTTCTGCTTTATCTTTTATGTTCCAAAATCAAGCTGCACCTATAGTTATTGTAGGTTCACAGCGAAGTAGTGATAGACCTTCTAGCGATGGTCCTCTCAACATAATTAATGCCAGTACTATTGCAGGATATGTTGATCTTGCTGAAACAGTTATTTGTATGCATGGTGGAACAAGTGATTCCTATAATTTAATTCATCGAGGAACTCGAGTTAGAAAGATGCATTCCAGCAGAAGAGATGCTTTCAGAACTATCAGTGATGTTCCTTTAGGCATTATAGATGCAAATCAAAAAGTGACTTTCTTGAAGGATGATGTTAAGAGAAGAGGAGATATGGCTGATATGTGGGTTGATACTAAAATCGATCCTAAAGTCGCTATGCTGTACTTTTATCCTGGAATGGATCAGGATATGCTTCACTCAGTAATTGATAACGAGTATCATGGAGTAGTGTTCATTAGTACGGGATTAGGGCACGTAAACACTGATATGTATCCTGCTCTTGAACGTGCACAAGAAGAAGAAATCCCGATTTGTATTGTCGTTGAACCTTTGTGGGGTTTTACTAATCTACGAGTTTATGAAACTGGAAGAGATATGCTTGCTCGAGGTATTTTTGAAGGAGCAAATATGTTGCCATGTGCTGCATATGCAAAAATGATTTGGACTCTTGGTCATACTCGAGATGTTAAAGAAGTGGAGAAAATAATGACCACTAATATTGCTGGAGAGATAACTGATAGAGAGTTAAACAGGGCTTATATGATCATGCAAGGTGTTGAACCTGGTTTAGATGAAATGCTCAAACAAGTTGATAAAAATCCCAGAGAACATCGATGGGGTATTTGATTAACAGAATTAATCTTTAAAATAAAGAAATGTTGATACTATTCCAAATAAGGTCTAGCATCGACATCTTGACCATTTCTTTTAGCAACTTTTCGCCAAGAATTTGTGTTCAATTTTGCGATAGGTTTCTGTAGAATCTTCCAATAAAACATTCCAGGTAAAGTTCTCGGAGCCATATCAGGTAAATCTTGATTCGAGATAATAGCATCTGCTAAATTATCCAAGATACCTCTCATGATATCTGCTTCTTTTCCAAGATCATGCATTTGTTTTCCATATCTTCCTTTGAACATTTCTCCTGCTTGGGCAGCAAAGCTACCTGCCCACTTGAAACCTACAGTTTTAGCGAATTTATGATAAATTGGAATTGATACAGCAGAAATTTGTACTACTTCCCCAAGTCCACTATTAACAATTGGTAAGAATCGTTTTTCTTCCAAGTTCATTTTCTTGGCAGCAATAAGTTCCATTAGTTTGATAACAATATAAGGTTGACAATCTCCATAAAGTGGAGTTATTAGAATAATAGTATCAGAATCTTCAATTTCATTCATCATTTGTGTAATTTTTTCATCACTTGCTAGTTGACTTCTTACAATTAAGGTACTTGTTTCGAGTCCTTTTTCTAGCAACTTTTCATCAAGATATTTTCCAAAACTAAATGAAGTGCTCTTCTTCCCTCTAGGACTACCAATTAAGAACAAAACTTTGGTCATTTTTTCAACTCCATTTCATTTATCATCTGTTTTATTTTCTCTTGCCCCACTTTTTCATCTTTTTGAAAAATGAATATTTTATGGACTGGTGGAAAGTAGTTTAAACTATTTCGATAAACTAGCTTTCTGAATAAATGCTCTTCCTCATCATCAGAGTTTTCAGAAATACCGACTGCAAGAATAGATGGATAACTATCATATCTCTTAAGATGATGTGATTCACCATTTATTATTTGTACACCAGGAAGCAAAGTTCCCAATAAGCGGTCAATAATTTTTTTCAGTTCAGAAGAATATCCACCAAAAGTTATTGGAGTTAAAAAGACTAATAGATCAGAATTTACTACTTTCTTTTTAATCTCTTCACCATCATCACCTTTTACTCCAGTGCAAATACCTGGAGTTGTATCCCAGCATTTGAAACAACCAGTACAACTGATTATTTTTATTTGATTCATAATGAATGAATCGGTTTTCATGTCTTGGGATTTGAATTCTTCTTCTAGAGCTGCTTGGATAGGTGCTAGCTCTGTTTGATGTTTTAAGCTACCATTTAAGATAACAACATTCAACTAAATCACAGCAAGGAATAGACATTCATATTTATGAATTTTTTCAATGAAAAAATGAGGAAAATAATTCTGTATTTAAAATAATAGTTTAAGAAGTTATTAATTAAGACCAGTTTTTAGAAGAAAGTAAGAAAGAATGCTTTTAAGAGAAACAAATCTATGTTGAAATGAAAATAGCGAGGATAATTTTTGTCCTGCTGAATTCCTAAAACTAAATTATGGGATGATTTCGAAAAATGGCATTAATAAGTGAAGAAATGAATAAAGCCCTCAATAATCAAATTAAAGAGGAACTAGAATCCGGATACCTATATCTAGGTATGTCTTATTGGTTTGAAGAACGTTCTTTCCATAACCTTGCACATTGGTACTATGCACAAGCACAGGAAGAATATGTCCATGCAAAGAAATTCATGGATTATATTATTGAAACTGGTGGAACTGTGGAATTACAGGTACTCAAAAAACCAAAAGGTGATTGGAAGAATTTCAAAGAAATTTTAGAAGCTGGGTTAGCTCACGAGAAATTCATTACAAGTAAAATTGAAGAGTTATGGAAACTGATGGAGAAATTGGGTGAATTACAACCTCGATCACTACTGACATGGTTCATTGATGAACAAGTCGAAGAAGAAGCAAATGCACAAGAACTCATTGATACTTACGAAGGTTACAAGAACGATCAATTATTCGATCATCATACACACAGAGCAGAATAGTAAATTAAACAACAAATGGAATTTGACAGATTCAAATTTCATTGATTTCTTTTCTTTTTTCGTTATTTTCAAAGAAAGATTTATCTTTGGAAACTTTACATATTTGTTTATGACTAAAAAGCACTCTAATAACTTTGCATTTGAATTCTACAAAGAATATTCCAACATTAGAGAGCTCCTTATTGATTCATTCAACGATAAAATCTCATATTATCAGAAGATAGTTTACTCACAACAAATTATATTCAATCTATTTGTTATTGGTTTTCTTATAGACAATGGAATAATAAAAAAAGTGAAGAATAAGAAGCTAAACCATGATGAATTCTTCACAGAACAACTAAAAGACGATTCCTTTTTCTCTGTGTTTTTAGAGATTTCCAATTTTTGCAGAACTTATTCAACTGATAGGATTTTTTCAATATCAAGTCAAAAATTCTACATTCCTTTTTTCAATTTAGATTTCTTTATTCTTTTATCAGAGTTGGATGAAAATTCTGTCTCACTATCAAGTAGCTCTAGAGAACAAATACTCAATTATGTAATGAATGTCTCAAAAAATCCAAGATTTAGCTTTGATTTATTTGGAAGTATATTCGAGCAGGATTTAGCACTTCTTGAGGTTTTGCGGAAAAATGAAATTTCTGCTGAACAAGAAATCAAAATATTGACTAAATTAACTGAAAGAAGAAAGAAAGGTATTTTCTATACCCCAAAAACAGTTACAGATTTTATCTGTAGAAAAACTGTTTATTCATATCTCTTGGAGCATTTCAATATAGTTGATAGAAAACTCGAATCAGCTATTACAAAAATGAATGAATCTGAACTGAACGAACTTTATGATTTAATTTGTGAGATCAAGATACTAGATCCTGCTTGTGGTGCAGGAAATTTCTTACTGGAAACTTGTGATTTACTTTTCAATCTTAGAATAATGGTTCTGCAGAAATTATCCAGGAATTATAACCCTACTATCATTAAAAAAGAAATTTTGATATCGAATATTTTTGGTGTAGATATTCAAGAAATAGCCACAAGTATAACAACTCTCAGATTATGGTTATGGTTACTTGAAGATTACAAAAATAAATCAAAAAAGAATCTTCTACCTGATTTAGTTCCAAACATACAAACGGGAAATACTCTTATTGGGTATAGTTCTGAAAAAATCACTCCAATAGATTATGATTACACAATAAATCCGGAAATATTGGATTTAATTATTGAAGCTCAAAAGGAATTATTGCAAATACATCGAGAGGATGAAAATAACGATATTCTGGATGCTTTTACAGATATTGTTGAAACACTAAAAGCTAGTTCTGTTGAACAAAGAATATTCACAAACCAAGATTTACTTGAGGCAACTTTTGGAAATCTCCAAATTCAATTGAGGGAGAAAAATGTCGATTTTGAAGTTAAATTAAAGCTTAAGCCACTCTACAACCAAATTAGAAAATTGCTTTATGATATTTTCAATGAAAAATTCTTGAACTTTTTGCAGAACAAAATAAAAAAATCTTCAATAAATCTAAAAGATTTAGAGCTTCTGAAACCATTCCATTGGAGAGTTGATTTTGCTGATATAATTAATGATGGAGGATTTGATATAATCGTCGGAAATCCTCCTTATCTTGAGAATAAGAAATTAAGAAATTTGGTTGAAAAGAAAATTCTGAAAGAACAATATAAAACAGCATACAAATTATACGATCTCTCTATTCTCTTTATTGAGCGTTCACATATGTTACTCAAGGAGAAAGGTTACTTTTCTTTCATAATTACAAATAAATTCATCTCTACTGATTATGGAATAAAAATTAGAAAGCTGATTTTGAAAGAAACCAAATTAAAAGAAATTATAGATGTTTCTTATCTTCCAATATTCAAAGACGCTGCAACATATCCGATAATCTTGACATTTTCTAAAGCTTCAACAACTCTTGATGTAAAAAACTTGGAGAATGAATTTCTGATTATCCCAAAATTGGATAAAATAAATCTTTTGAAAACTGAAAGGTTCAAGAAAGTAAAAGCAAAACAAAGCAATTACTACAGCTTACCAAAACATGTCTTTGATCTTACAGGTAATTTTTCTATAATTAATGAAATTATTAATTCTCCTAAATCCGTTAAATTATCTGAACTTGGAAGATTCTCCTATCGAATTTTAGGTTTCACTGATTGGGAGAAATCTCTTGAGTTAATTTCCACAAAAAGGACATCAAAAGATGATTTGAAATTTATAGGAACTACCAATGTTTTTCAGTATTCAATAGATTGGAAAAAAACTATCAAACTTAGTGGTAAAAGATTAGAGAGTACTTACTTACCATATACTAAGAAACACAAAGCTGCTTGGGAAACTTTCAAGAAACAAAAAATCTTGATAAAAGAGATAAGTAAAAAATTAACAGCAAGCTTCGATCCAGGAATATTTGCTAATGCAACCGGCATCTACATGTTTTTATCGAAGAACGAGTGTAATCTGAAATTACTTGTGTTATTGTTAAATTCAAAATTATTAGATTACATCTTTTCAACATTGTTTGGATCAACCCACATGGCAGGAGGGTATTTACGTTTTAATGGAAGCTATTTGAAAGAATTACCCATTATAATTCCAAAAGATGAATGGCAACAAAATCTATTAGCTAATCTTTGTGATTATTTATCATTTTTACAGCAGCTTGTTATAGGTAATAATATTAGAATCAAACTACTCGAGTTCTTATCTAAAATTGTTAATTATTTAGTTTTGGAAGTTTATTTCGAAAGTGAATTTACGAAATCAATTTTTAGTGAAATTAAAAATCTAGTAAAGCCCATTGATTTTGATAAATGGTTCAAACTCTATTTTAACAATGATAAGAAGGGTGATTTAGAGCATCTTACTCAAGAAATACTGCAAGTAATTACTTCTATAAATGAATTAATTATTGAAACAACAGATGTTGAAGAAATCATAAATAATCTTCAGAAAAATAAAAAATTAGCTCTTATTCTCTCGGATTGATAGACTTACAGAGAATTTATCTTCACTAATCTTTCAATGCGAATTCTAGAACTGAGAGAGCATGAATTGTTGTTGTATTAAATACTGGAATATCACAGACTGTTTGTTTAATTAATAATGGGATCTCTGTACAACTTGAAATTAACCCTTCAGATCTCATTTCATTTAATCGATAAGTAATTTCAAGATATTTTTCTCTAGAGTTATCATTTAGAACATGAAATGTTAATTCTTTGTAAATAATTTCATTAATTATTTTTTGATTTTCTGGGGTTGGTGTAATTATTTTAAGGTCATATTTTTCAAAAGCTTTCGGATAATAATACAGCTTACATGGTAAACTTAGTTCCAATTAAACCAACTTTCTTCAAATTTTGCTTTTTAATTTCATTGATTCAATCATAAAAAATTGATTCAAAAGATAATTAATAATATCATTGAACAATTAGTTTGGTCTAATTTTAACAATATATAAAAAAAAAAAGAAAAGCATAAATTAATCCCTTAAATTAATTTAACTAATTTATACTCTTACGTTTAAACTTTATTAGAATGACAGGAATGCTAAGTGTTACAATAGTGATTATTATATTGAAACCATTAAGTTTAGCTGTAGTTAATTCAGTAGGTAAGTCATAACCTGTTTGTTCTACATGAAAATCATATGATAATTCCATAACAGAACCATTAACTTCTCCTGTAGTAGTACCATACATTTTAGTTCCTAGCATAACTCCTGTTGGCTTGTCATAAGCGAATCTATAGTAATGTTCTATTGAATTCAAATCTTTAATCCAAGGCAAAGATGGACTTGTTGGTGTAAATGTTTCATTAAATTCACCGTAAACATGAAATTCACACAGAAATGTTGTAACATCTTGGGCATATTCCGAGCTTATGACCATACCTGTATATTCAGCTAAAGTTGATAATATTGTTGTCATACCATCAGCAAATTCCTCTAAATCAATCCATGTAGTACCATCTATTTCAATAAAGGGTTCAATTAACAATAGTCCTGGATCTTCTTCTACGAAAGTCTGATTCCAATTGTTTACATCAGTAATCATTGAAGTTGCAGTAAAAGGATAAAAAAGATAATGGAATCGTAAGCTTGACATGAAGCCGATTTTGTCACTAATAGAATTGTCAGAGTATCCTCCACTAGCAAAACTATAAATTACAGAGTCACTAATTAAATTGGTAACCGTTACATTAATAGTTGTGCCCGAATCAAAATGTTGGCCATCGATTTTAAATCCTTCACCTATGCCAGACTCCCCTCCAAGAGCAAAACTTCGTTCTGCTGCAATGCATTCATATGTAAACGTGTCATCAATATTTACTCCAAAAGCTCCAACGCCAGCTTGGATAGGTATTAATAAACAAAGAAGGAATAGAGGTAATACAATTTTTAACCAATTTTTCATTTAATACCACCCTCCGAGTGTTGCTACTGTTATTTTTTGCGGAAATATAAGTGTTTTTGATATTAGAAAATTTTAAAAAAATCTTAAATAATTTACAAAAAAATGAAAAACTCTCACACATTCTTTTTGATTGATTTTTTCTATTCAAAAATTATCTTTCTAGTCATTCATAGCATACCTAAGAACAGATAGAGCATGTATTGTTGCTGTATCAAATACAGGTATCTTACAATCTTCTTGTTTAATCAATAATGGAATCTCAGTACAACCTAAAATGACTCCTTCTGCACCTTTTTCATGTAATCGATAAATAATCTCAAGATATTTTTCTCGAGAGGTTTCATTTAGAACATGAAATGTTAATTCTTTGTAAATAATTTCATGAATTATTTCTTGATCCTCAAGACTTGGTGCGATTATTTCGAGATCAAATTTCTCAAATGCCTTTGGATAATATTCGCCTTGCATGGTAAACTTAGTTCCAATTAAACCGATTTTTTTCAGATTTTGCTTCTTGATTTCTCTTGCTGTAGCATCCATGATGCTGATCATTGGTTTGGATACTTTTTTCTCTAATTTATTGAACACTATGTGAGGAGTATTAGTGGCAAGGATTATCACCTCAGCTTTTGCAGCAATTAAATTGTTAGCGGATGAAACGAGTTCTTCCAGAACTTTATCCCATTCATCATTTACAAACCAATCTGTCACTTTTTGTAAATCTAAACTATCAATAACGAGATTTGGTGATGCTGCACCACCTACGATTTTATTGTAACTTCTTGCTATAATTTTATAATATTCAAGAGTGGATTCAAAACTTAAACCACCGATAATGCCAATTTTCTTCATTAGAACCACTTACTGAATTTCTTCATCATTATATTTAACTAACGACCATTTTTTATCTTTCGAGGAATAAACTACCTCTGATATAGCACAGTTTAGAAACCATTC
>JAGMDP010000107.1 GCA_023128635.1 Candidatus Heimdallarchaeota archaeon
TGCAACTATTTCATTAAAAATTTCCTTTATCCTTTGTTTAAATTCGTTAACAGTTTCACCATTTGGAACTCTAATAGTATGATCTTCCCAACAGGAATTTAGGAACGCACTTTCTTCTTCAGTTAATTTCTTGGAATTCTTTCCTTCGTAATCACCTAAACTGAACTCTCTTAAACGCTCATCAAAAACGATATTTTTTATTCCAAGGATTTTAGTGACAATTTTGGCTGTCTCTGTTGCTCGAGATAAATCTGATGCATATACGGCATCAAAAACTATTTTGCTTTCTAAGAGTTTTTCTCCAACTGATTTAGCTTGTTCTCTTCCAAGATCTGAAAGAGTAGAGTCCAAGTGCCCCTGAATTATATTTTCCTTGTTAGCTTCGCTTTGTCCGTGTCTTAGTAAAAGAATTCTCATTTTATAATCTCCATTTAAATTTCTTTATTATTAAACATAGTAATTTTCCAAGAATCTTCTGCAGATTCTCTTTCGATAATATTCAGCTGACAACTCCCAAACCATTCTTCAAGTTTCTCTGGTAAAAGATTCAGAACTCTAATCAATATATGATATAGGGTCCCACCATGACCAACGATAAGAATAGTGGAATTTTCTTGGTTATTTTCTATTATTTCTAAGAATGCTTCCTTTATTCTTATAGTCATATCTAGATTACTTTCACCATCTGGGACTTTTACATCTTTATCTACTCGCATTGTAGAGTCAAGGAAATCACTCTCTTCTTCAGTTAAGCCATCAAAGTTTTTCCCTTCGAAAACTCCTGCATCTCCTTCCCTTAATCGTTTATCAAAAATAATATTCTTAAAACCAATTTCACTGCAAATGATTTTTGCTGTTTCAGAAGCTCTTACCATATCTGATGCATAAACAGCATCAAACTTGATTCCTTTTTGTGAAAACTCTTGACCTAAAGATTTAGCTTGCTCCTTCCCTAAATCTGTAAGAGGATAAGCACCATGCCCAGCGATAATTCTGTGTAAATTTGCTTCACTTTGGCCATGTCTCACCATATAAAATTTCATGTTGTTTCCTCTTCAAGTGCTTCTTTCGCTAATTTTATTTTGTCTTCAGGAATTTCCATTTGCTTGTATTCCTCAATCCCTTTCTTTATTCTTTGAATGCTATTAACAAAGTAATTTGGAAGCTTATAGGATTCTACCATGGTATCAAGAATTAAGAGATATTTCCACAAGTAACTAGAAATATAGGATAGATAGTGTGAAGCATTTTCATCTGTTTCAATTAATTTCTTTATTTGTGGCTTTCTCTTGGAAGAAATTAGTACTAAATATCTAAATAGGATCTCAGGTTGAAGAACAATCGGTAGCAATGTTTCCATTCTAAGAGCATATTTCAAAATGAAACCTGAGAGCATATATTTTGTTTCTATGTTCTTCACGGATTCAAAAGATTCTTTTACTAAATTATAAGTCGGTGTATCAAATTTTTGCATATGTTTTTTTGTTTCTCGCCATTCACTTTTTTTGATTTTTATTTGCAAATTCTCTGTTCCTTTTTTCTTAACTATGAAATATTCTGTTACAAAAAAAGCACCAATGATAAGCAGTAATCCTAATAATATTAGGGGCATAGCTACTGATTCCTCCGGAAATATTTGGAATCTTTCAGCTATAGCTAAGAATATACTCATGAGGACAACTACTGTACTAATAACAGATAGAGAGATAATATCGTACTTTCTCTTTGTTTGGTAAGCTTCAAATCTTATTATTCGATCTCTAATTCTTCTTGCGAATTGTTCTTCTTCTACAGCTTGATTGATTAATGCGACTGCAATTGTTGCACTTCTTTTCAGTTGTTCCTCAGTTGACATTTCAAAAACCCAGTATCTAATGTTCTTTTAATTTGTGAATAACTACAAACAAACTAATCTTAGCTATTTATGTCTTTTTTCAGAAGAATTGTAAATATTCATAAAAGTAATTGTAAGAATTATTATAATTACTTAATCTACCTTTAATGTGATGAAATTTGTCTGAAAAGAAAATCCCTCAAGAAGAAACTGATGAAAAAGGACCACATAAAAGTAAGCCTCTACTTTATCTTGCATTTGGGCTTTCTATTGCTGGTGCAGCTTTAATGGTCATTCCGACTATACTCATTTTTATGCCATGGATAGAATTGAAATGGGAAAATCTTTTCTCATATCCCCATACATATTTCGTTATTGCAGGATTTGTTGTTCTTACTGCGGGGTTAATTTTACAAAGAAGAATTACCACACCAATGGAAATGGAAAAAACAGCGAAACTTAAAAGCAGATTAGAATGATTTTCTATTCTTCTTCAATCCTTTTATCTAACTAATTGTATAGCATATTTATCCAGAATTTTCTTGAATTTCACATAATCTCTATATTTAACTATTTCAAGTCTTGATCCATATTCTCTTAGATTTACTTCTTCCATTTTTTCCACTGCTTTGACTCTTTGTTTTGAATCAAATTTTTCTTGGGGCAGATGCATGTAAATTTTATCTTTCTTCATATCGATTATTGAAAGTATTCCTTCATCAAGAATCAGTTGAGGATCTTCATATTCAATTAAACCTGCATCTCCAAAACTATAAGCTCGAATAATCTTTATTTTTACTATTTCATTTATTTTGTCAAGAACTTCTATCATAGAATCTTTTGTAATATCTAGCTCTTTTTTCCATTTCTTTTTTTGCATATCATTCAAGATTTTTTCTATGGTTAAATGATTATTCAAAACATACCGTTCTTGCTTCTCTTTTAAAATCAAAAAAACTGAACAGACCCGTCCATGTTCTGCAATACGTGAATCCTTTGTATTAGAAGCTTTCACATTGAAAGAATAAATCAAATATCTAAGATTTGCGTTCTCAAAAATCGGCAAAGGTCCAAATAAACCTCCCAACATATCTTCTCCTCCATGAACTGCAGACATGCCATGGACAACCATAAGATTAAGAATATCTAGAGGTAAGCGCGTTTTTTTGTAACGGGCAATAGGACCTATGTCTTCAAAGACTCCAATAACTATACCATGAAAAGCACTTGCTGGTTTAGTCTTTTTTTTCTTTGATTTCTTTTTAGCTTTAGTATTAGTTGACATTTACTTTACCTTTTCACTATAAATCATTATTAGCTAAATTTTTTGAGAATTGAATAGTTGTAAACAATAAATTCGATTACACATAAAAAAAGAATTAGTTATTAAAGTAATTTTCGACGAAAAGAATTTCTCATTTCAAAAAAGTTAAATCCGAAAAGGAACTTTTGGGTTATATATCCGAATTGATTGTCCAATTACGATTAATTAAGGATAGGATAACAACTAAGGTATTAAATAACTAAAGAACAAAATTAGTTATTTAGATATACATCGTCGAAAATATGAGGAGAAATGATATTTGTCTTCTGAGAACGAATACAAGAAATTACTTGTGATTGGAACATTAATTGGTTTACTAGGTTCATTAGCAATCATTGTTGGTATGATTCTAGATATTGTTGGCGGAGCAATCGCGGTTCATGGATTAGCAATTCTTACTTTAGTTTTTGGCATTTTTATAACTTGTTTGATTACTTTTCTAGGAGCCTTGACCCCACATGGTCTTAATATAAATGATGAACGACCAAGTCTCTTTGCACTTTTGTTATTTATATTTGCCCCTACAGTGATTTTTACCTACTTTAACACACCATTATATTTTCTATTGGATTATGGGAATGCAGTTCTTGGCTCAGGCTCGATTTCAGCTAGCTTTTACATCGTCTTTATTGGAGTAGCTCTATTGCTTATTGCTTTTCTATTCCTAGCATGGATCTTTTTATGGAAAAACAGATTGAGCTCAACCGGTGGATTAAACCTCGGAGGAACATCTGATATTAGATTTGTAAAAATCTTACGAATAATTACCAGTTTTCTAACTATTCTTGCTGCTACAGGAATTATCCTCGGGATGATTTTACCAGCATCAGGAACAGCTGCAGCTGGATTGTTAATGTACGAAGATGGATCGCAAATTGATCTTGCAGCATTAACTTTTATTGTAATACTTGCCGGGATAATCATTACTGCAGTTATCATGTTACTGGGTAATTTTGGCATTCAGAAATTGCCAAATAGTGAATTGCCTGTATTAGCATTACTATCTTTAGCAATCATTCTACCAGGTTATGAACCACAAACAGCAACAACCTCGTTTTGGAGTTCACCAGTTCGAGCATTACTATCATATGGAAACAGTATATTTGGAGACCTAGAAATTTGGGGTTGGATTTTGATTGTTGGGTTACTAGTATTAGTTTTAGCCTTCTTCTTAGGCATTCTTTCATTCTTTTTAGGTAAAACAGCAACCTTCATAGCAAGACCTGCAAGAGCAGCAAGATCTGGAGGTTCTGGAGGATTAGAAGGTAGAAGAAAGAAAGGAAAATTCCCATCAAGCCCACCATCAGCACCTGCAGGATCAGTAGAAGGATCACCACCAGCAGCACTTTCAGGATCACCAACTGGAGTACAGCCAACAGTTACATCAGCACCACCATCACCACCAAGCTTTATGCCTTCAGCTCCACAAGGAGCATCAACAACAGCTCCAACCGGAGACTCACCAACATGTCCATTCTGTGGGAAAGAACTAAGATTCATAGATGAATATTCTCGATGGTATTGTGACACCTGCTCTCAATACGTGTAAAAAAAGGAAAGGAATCAATCCTTTCTATTTCTATTTATTTTTTATTAAACATCTAATTGATTATCTTCTGTTAATTTGAGTTCTTTTCCTATTTTGTATTCTTTCCCTTGGAACATATCTACTACTGGCTTGATATATTTTGGAATTGTTGCTACCACTATTCCAGTAACAATTAGTCCTAATATTAATCCATTATTCAGAAGATGATTTATGGCCCAGGGTGGGAATATTGGTATAAAAAATGCTATTGGTAAGGTTAGTAGAAAACCAAAGAATTGTGATGGTCTCACATATTTTGTTATTACAGTTAGTAATGCATGAAAAGTCATGTAAATAACTAGGATTAGAGGATTTACTAAACATAAAATTCCAGCGGATGTTCCCAACCCTCTTCCACCTTTAAATTTCAAATAAATACTAAAATTGTGTCCAAGAACAACACAAGTTGCTACCAAAATATAGATTACAGCATCCAAGTCTGGGAAAGTCCATGGATCTACCGCGGTTCCTGTAAATGAATCATCAAATTCAATTAACATGACTGTTAAAACACATAACAATCCTTTTGCAAAATCCATTAGACCTGCGAGAAAACCAAAAGCAAAACCAGCAGTTATCATTGTATTCAACCCTCCAACATTCTTCGTTCCTACTTCTCGCAAATCTTTTCCTGTTCTCCATTTTGCAACCAAATATGAAAATGGAATTGATCCAATTAAATAGGCAATTAAAGGACAAATTATTACCCAAATCCAAGACGGAACCATACTTTTCACATTCCAATAAAACAATCTATTTTCTAGAAGAAAATTAAGTCTTATCCCTTTTGTATTTTCTGTTCGAAAAATACCTTTCAGAAAATAGGATAGGTTATTCTTTGTAATTATTGTGATGCACAAATACCTCTAAATCTTTTCTAGCAGGTCTGTTTTCTTCTGTTTTAACTTGTTTTTCAGTTAATAGACTTAGATTATCTCCTTTCTTGCCCACAATTATTAGAGTAATCACAGTCATCTCTTCTGGAATTCCCAAAATATCCTTTATTTTGCTATGGCTATATCCAGCAATAGGGTGCATTATTAATCCGAGTTCAGTTCCGCGTAAAATCATATATGCTGTTGCCATTCCTGTATCAAATAAATAATACTCTCGACTTTTTCCAATAACGCAATCCAGTTCATTCTTACTAAATACTGCAATTATCATAGAAGCTTTTTTTGCCCACTCATTCGATTCTTTCAATACTTCAAATGCTTCCTTAAGCATCTCTTCTTCATAAACAAATACAAAATTCCATGGTTGGGAGTTGAAGCACGAAGCTGATAGCTGTGCCTGACTAGCTAAATCATGAATTAATTCTTTGGTGATTTCAATTTTTTCAAGAGCTCTGTAAGCTCGTCTTTTTTCAATAACATCTTTTACTGGAATGCTTAATCCCTCATGTAAGACATAATATGATAACAATATAATTGTTATTAATAAAAAAACACAATAGAAGAAATTCTACTGAAAAGTAGAAAGTTCGTCCAAATTAGATTTGTTTGATAGCTTTTATGGTGTCCTTTCTGAATATTAACCAAGATGTAAATGCTGCAGTACTGATTGCTGTGACGAACAATAATCCGAACGCAAAGAAAATCTGTAATGGTGGGATTGAAAGATTTGCAGGTGGAATTACGTTATCGATTGTTAAAATTTCCATAAACATCCTTGCAGAAAAGATACCAACAACTAATCCTAGGATTGAACCAAATATGATAATAGTTGCTGCTTCTGTAGTAAACATTGAGAATAATTGTCTCGGTGACATCCCCATTGTTTTTAGCATCGCAATCTCCATTTCATTTTCTAAAACTTGTATCAAAATCATCAAGGCAATAGCAGCTACTGTGATGATCATTGAGGAAATAAAAGAAGTATTCAGTGATCCATACAGCATGATGTTTCTTAAACTGCCTTCAAAGGATCCCATGAGATCTTCTACATTATCGACTGTTCTATCTAATTCAGTTTCGATTGATTCAGCTACCTCAGTTATACTATAACCTTCCTCCACTTTTACTAACAAATCTCCTCCTATATTGTTTGAACTATATGTCAATGCTGTCGTTAAATTGTAGTTTCCTATTATTGAGAATCTGAAAACCGGATCACCTGTAATTGGATATTCATTAAAGAATCTTGGGAAGAAATTGTATGTGTCTACTACATCCATCGTATAGTTAACTCTCCCTAGAATATATTTTTCAACGTCTATTGTAATTTGACTTCCAGTGTAACTATCTATCTTATCCAGCTGTTGTTTTTGTATCAAAACATCATTCTCGTCTTGTATTTTCGAAAAAATACTTGAGGGTGTTTTCGTATCAAAGTAATCTCTTTGGAAATACGTAATCGTAGCGAATTCTTCTGGATCAATACCTACAACAATGTAGGAATACATTAATTCTCCGTAGGTTATGATTTGACTTGTAATTTTCAGATAAGTCCCAGCAGCAACTCCTTCGATTGCTAGAACCTGATTCTTAATATTGTCATTTGAAACTTTCACGCTTCTAATTAGGATATCTGAACCTAATTGATAATATGCTTGTTCTTTATCGTAATCTTGATACGATTGTGTTGTGGTCATTGAAGAAATAATAAGTGTAAAGGTTAATGAAATAAGTACAAGTGAGCGAATCACAGAGCTTTTTCTTCTAAGACTCCTTTTTGCTGATAATCCAAGAATTCCTAGTTTAGGTCGTTTCCACCCTATTTTGGCAATTAAGTTTACAAGGAGTGGATAAATCCTTGTTAAAAATAAAATACTGCCAAGTATTAAGCAAATGGGAGCTGTTGTGCCTAAGCCATATGCAAAGCTATATGCGGAGCTACCTTTTAATTGCAACCTCACAATGAGCCAAAGAACAATTCCAACAAGTATGAGGACAACATCTATGAATGTTTTTTCCCAGAAAGACTTCTTCTGTATTGTAATTCCATACGCTTCTACAGTTGAGATATTACTCATATTCCAAATATTTTTCGCATTAATCAAAATGGACAGGATAAATGCAGCTGCTACGATCACATAAAAAATAAGCATATTCGTAGCTGGGAAAACACTTGTACCACCGAAGCTCAGAAATCCATTGCTTTTTAACATTAGCCATGCAAAAGGATAACCAATAATTACACAAATAAGTAAAGCTAAAACAGTAAATTCTACTGCTTGAAATATTAAAAGATTAAGAACTTCTCTTCTTGAGGATCCTCTCTGCAGCATACTAGAAATTTGTCTTTTTTGTCTTTTCTTCATGAGATTTGAAGAGTAACTAGTTAGTGAGAGTGCCATTCCAATAATTGGTGTTGTGAATAATAATGCAAATAATTGAAAAATCAAGAATTCTTCATTGAAATCCCTTAGTTGATCTACTATCAGGTGTTCAACTGTAAGCTCAAATCCTTCTTTTTCAAACTCCCTTTGCATTGTTTGACTTAATACATTTATTTTAGAAATTTCTCCCGCTACATTGAAAGCATCGATTTTTGTTAAATCAAAAGCAATTCTGCAAGTAAATCCTGCGTAACCAGAAAGATACTCAATACTTGTCACATACTCCATAACAGCGGTATGAGTTGTAAGTATAAATTGATCAGAAAAGTAATCATCAAGAGCTTCAAAATCATCGGTGAGAGATCCCTTAAAATTAGAGAAATCTTCTGCAGTAATTATTCCAGTTACATTGACATGCTCTCCTGCTGCTGGGATACCCATTCTAACTGATAAATAGATATCACCACTCATATCTAAAACGGGAACATAAAGAGAAAACCTCCCAAGATTTGTTAAATTTGTACTTTCAATAGTTGATCTTTTTGTAACTACAATAACTTCATCCTTCCTATGTGGAAGTGTTCCATTATACAAAATAGTTTCCAAAGCTGAAAAATAATCAACAGGTAATCCATATAAATTGAATTCCGGTAATAATTGTTCTCCTCTATCTGGATCATTAGAATCTACATAGAGCATTGTTCCTCTTTCAGAAAACCAATCCGTCCGCAGAATTCTATCTTGAATACCCACTTCTTCAATGACATCTTGTGTTATGTTGTGAATCTTCGACAAGATGGTATCCTCTTCTCCTCGCACATCGAAGGAGCTTAAAGTAAGTGTAAATTGCTTGGTGGGTGTTTCTTTATTAAACTCAGTAAAAGCATCATATTGAAAACTATATACGAAAATTAATCCTTCTGAAATCATTGCAAGACTTATACCTAATCCTAAGAACATAACTAGAGTATTTCGTCTGTTCAATAATAGCATTTTATAATAGAACTTAAACCGTTCAAGCAATTGCATTCGAATGTTCACCGATGAAACTGTTTAAAATATTCAGCATTTATTGCTTTTACCATTAGTTATCTTTTTCTAAATTATGAATTTAATAAAAATTAAGAATAAGAAGTTTACTGTAATTTCAATGGGATGTTAATCTCTGAGAAATGAGTAAGAGATTTGTTTTTATTAATAGTGACGATTAGATTTGTTTAATTGCTTTTATTGTGTCCTTTCTAAAGACAGCATATGAAGTTAAAGCAGCTGCAACAATGGCTGTAATGAAGAGAATAGATATCGCTAAACCTAATTCCAATGGCGGGAATTTCATTTCAGTGGGCGGAATTATCGTATCAAACGTTAATATTTCTGAAAACATACTGGCTGCCAAAATTCCAACTAGAGCACCTAAAATAGCACCAAAAACAACAATAGATAATGCTTCTGTTAAAAACATCTTAAATAATTGTTTTGGAGATTGCCCAAGAACTTTTAGTGTTATGATTTCTCTCTCATTTTCAGAAATCTGTAATAAAATCATAAGTATAATGGCTGAAACCGTGATAATTAATGAAGAGATAAATGAAGCATTCAATGAACCAAATAACATAGTGTTTCGTAAACTTCCTTCTCTAGTTCCCATTAAATCAATAGCATTCTCAACTGATCTGTCTAACTCTTCTTCGATTTCTTCCGCTACTGTTACTATATCATAACCTTCCTCTACCTTTACAATTAAGTCTCCACCAATACTATATTCTGCATAAGAAAAGATCTCCAAGTTATTATAATTTCCAATGATATTGAATCTAAAGACTGGAGAACCTTCTTCAGGAAACTCTGTGAAAAATCTTGGGAAATACTTGTACTCATTTACTACGTCTAATGTTCGATTAACATCTCCAACCGCGTATTTTTCATACCAAATAGTTACTTGGTCTCCAGTGTATGAGGATATAGATCTAAGTTGATCTCTTTGCATTACCACATCATTATCATCTTTGATTGCATCAAAGAAATTCTGAGGGTTGATACCTCCGAGGTATTCTTTCTCAAAGAAAGCCGTAGCCGCAAATTCTTCTGGATCAATCCCCACAACAATATAGGAATAAGTTAATTGACCATAAGTAATTATTTGACTTGACATCTTCAGGTAGGTAGCTGCTTGAACACCTTCTATTGCTAAGACTTGCTCTTTCGTAACATTAGAATTTATATTAACTCTACGTACTAATACATCCGCCCCAATCGCATACCGTGCTGATTCTTTGTCATGATTTTGATAAGATTGAATTGTCACAATTGATGCAAAAATTAAGGTAAATGTCAAAGTAATTAGTATTAATGATCTTGTAGTATCTCCTCTTCTTCTTGAACTTCGTTTTGTGGCTAAGCCAATTACTCCAAATCGATCAGATTTCCAGGTCTTCTTCGAAATCCAACTAACCAATCGCGGATAAATCCTTGTTGCCAGTAATATACTGCCAAGTATCAATAGAACTGGTGCTGTCGTGCCCAAACCATAAACAAATGAGTAAGCAGACGTTCCTCTCAACTGGGTACGAACTATAACCCAAAGCAGAATTCCTATTGCTATTAATACGATATCAAGGTAGAGTTTTTCCCACATTGGTTTTTTAACTTGATGTTCAACATAGGCTTCCTGTGTTGTTATTCGACTCATATCAAAGACGTTTTTAGCATTTACAATTAATGATAAGACTAATCCTATTCCAATAATGATATACAGAATTACCAGATTTAAACTTGGATAAACACTGGTTCCTGCAAAATTCAGAAATCCAATACTTTTATTCATCAACCAAGTGAAACCATAACCCATAATAAAAGAAATTAGAAGGGCAGTTATCGTAAGCTCTATCACCTGCATTACTAATATGAAAACAACTTCTTTTTGCGAAGACCCTCTTTGCAACATACTAGATACTTGTCTTTTCTGTCTTCTCTTCATCAAGTTTGCCGAATAACTAGTTAAGGACAAAGCCATGCCTACAATTGGCGTAATAAATAAAAGACCAAATAATTGGAAGATAATAAATTCACGATAAAAGTCTTCTAAATCATGAACTAAATCTGCATAAATGTGTAAAGTTATCCCTTCGCTTTCAAATTCTCGAGTTAATTCTTGACTAAATGTTTGCAAATTAGCAATTTCTTTGGCTAAATTAAAGGAATCAATTTTATCTAGATTGAAAGCTATTCTACCTATAGGCTGAGCATAACCAGGGAAATAATCGAGTAATGAAATAAAATTCGCAACATTTGTGTAGCTAGTGATGAAAAATTCTTCACTAAAGTACTCAGTCATTGAGTCAAAATCATCTTCAAGCTTTGTGTTATTAATGCTTTTTGCATTACTAAAATCTTCTTTAGTTATTAGTCCAGAGATATTGAATTCTCTTCCACCTAAAGGAACACCCAATTCAATTACAGATTCATAAGACATTGGAAAAATGGGAGTCCAACCAACAAAAGTTCCCATACTACTTAGATTAGTTGCTTCAATCGTAGATCTTTCAAAGACACCAATGACTTGACCAACCTGATGTGGTATAGTTCCGTTGAACATCATATCACTTAATGCACTAAAATAATCAGAAGGCACACCGTACATATGAATATCTGGTAGAATCATTCGACTACCAGACGTTGAGTTTACAGCCAGAAAGAAACTACGATCTAAATAATAATCTACTTTTAAAACTCTCTCGGAGAGCTCTGCATTTTCAATTGCTAAATCAGTAATTTCATGTAATCTTGGGATAGAGCCCTCTATTTCTCCACGTATATCATAAGATGAAATACTCACCGTGAACTGTTGGGAAGGGACACCATTATAAAAGCCTTCAAAAGCTCCAAACTGAAAACTGTACATAAACATTAAGCTTTCAGCGATTAATGCTAGGCTTATACCTAGACCTAGAAACATGGCAATAGTGGACCGTCTGTTGAGAAAAATCATTTTGTAGTATAGTTTAAATTTCTCCATGAATCCAACCATGCAACCAACTACCAACTTTTATACAAATATCTTCAAAGATAACACTTTCTAAAACTAATTAAGGATTATCATAAGTTAAGTTATTGAGCACAATCTGGTCAGATTAATCAATAATCCTTTTTATAACTGACCACTAGTAAAAGAGCATGAACATTAATTCAGAGAAATAGTCATTGAACTTTATATTTACTTGGAAATGATGTGAAAAAATGAAAGACGTTATTCTACAAGGCATTGAATACGGAAAAAAACTCAATGCTGATTTTATAGATGTTCGTTACCAAAACAAGTATGTAGCGAATTACCAATCCCGAGATGGAGAGCTAACAGTAAACACTGGTTCTCGAAGAGGGTTGTGTACTCGTGTCTTATACAATGGTGCTTTAGGTTTTGCTTCAACAACTTCTATTGAACTGAAAGATTTGAAGACAGTTATTGAACACGCAACGAAATTAGCTAAGGGTGCTGCAGAATCTAAAAAAGAAAAGATCACATTCGCAGATGTGAAATCCCATACTGATAAAGCAATTTCCCCAAGGATTAAGTCGCTGGAAGACATTTCTGTGGAACAAAAAATCAATATGATTAAGGAAGCAGAAAAGGTATACAAAGACTACGAAGACATCAAAAGCTATACACTTGGTTATGATGAAATTATAGATCATAGGATTGTTGGTAACAATGAAGGAACATTAATTGAGCAAGCAACAATGATTCCTACAATCAGGGCATTAGCAATTGCTTCTAGAGAAACTAAGATAGCTCCTTATCAAGAAGCTTGGAGTAAGGCCAAAGGGTTTGAGTTACTTGATGAACACCCACTAACAGAATTAGTGAAATTTGCTTCTGAAATGGCTTTAAAGAATCTAGAAGCTGAATTACCTCCTGGTGGATCAACTAATGTTGTAATTGATCATACAAGTGTTGGAATCATTGCACACGAAGCAGTGGGTCATTGTTCAGAAGCTGATCTCGTTGAAGCTGGAAGTTTCTTGAAAGGCAAGATTGGACAAAAAGTTTGTTCTGAACTCGTAACAATGATTGATACACCGGTAATTGATGATGGCAGTGGTTGGTTAATGTATGACGATGAAGGAACTAAGGGAAGAAAAGTTGAGATCATTAAAGAAGGAGTCTTAACTGATTTCCTAAACAATCGTATGTATGCAGCTAAAATGGATATGAAACCTACTGGCAATGCTCGTGCTTTCAATTTCGATGATGAACCTTTAGTTCGTATGAGAAATACTTACATTGCTCCTGGAGACATGACTGAAGAGGAATTATTCGAAGTCGTAAAAGATGGTTTGTTCGTTACTGGAATGATGAATGGCTCTGCTGACACTTCGGGTGAATTTATGGTGGGTACTGGCCATGCTATTGAAATAAAAAATGGCAAATTAACTGACAAAGTTTTTGTGGGTCCCACAATGACAGGCAATGCATTTGAAGTTCTTTCATCAACAATGGGTATTGGTAAGGAATTGAAACTTAACATTGGTACAGGATTCTGTGGTAAAGAACAAGCAGCGAAGGTTGATGCAGGTGGAGGATTACTTGCTTGCAAAGTAATTTTAGGAGGAAACTAAATGTTCGACGATGCTTTAGATATTGGAAATAAAGTACTGAAATATTGCTCAAAGAAAGGCATGGAATCAGCTGAAATCTATTTTGCTTATAACAACCAAAAACAAGTCTTACTAGATGGCACCAGTATTGGAACACAAAGAGCAAAAGAAGAGCTTGGTGTTGGAATAAGAATAATCCATGAAGGTTCTGAGGGTTTCTCCTCCACAAATATAATCACACAAGAAGCATTACAAAAAACAGCTGATGAAGCATTTGTAGTTGCTAAGCTTTCACCGAAAATTGAAGGAATTGGTTTTGCTGAGAAACAGAATATTAAATCGCTTGACGGAATTTACAATGAGAAATTGGCAAATCTTGATGTAGATTCTATAATAACTGATGGTTTAGATTTCATTAAAGGTTTTACTAGCATTGATTCTCGGATAAAAACTACATTAAGTAGTTTTACTTTGAGTACCTCAGGTGTAGCAATTCAAAATTCAAATGGTGTGAATGTCAATAGAAAAAGTGTAAATTACCAAGCAGGCTTGATAGCAATTGCTAGTGATAAGGAGAAAGCAGGTGCATTTACATTTGAAACTACTTTCTCAAGAAAGCATGAAACAAATTTCACAGAAGTTGGTGAAAGACTAGGTCAAAGAGCTATTGATGGTTTAAATCAAGAACTTATGAAAGAATTCGAAGGTCCGGTCATTTTTAGATCTGATGCTATGATGAATCCTGTTGGATTTGTTCTAGCTTTAGCTGTTTCTGCAGATTGGCGTCAAAGAGGAACTTCATTTTGGAAAGATCGCTTAGCAGACAAGGTTGCTGATGAAAGACTTCAATTAGTCGATAAACCATTTGATCTTTCCGGTGGTGGAGGAGTCACATCATTTGATGCTGAAGGCAACCCAACTAAAGACATTGAAATTGTTAAAGATGGAGTATTACAGACTTTCTTACACAATCAACAAACAGCGAATAAAGAAAAATTAAAACCAACTGGGAATGCTACTCGATCATTTGGTGCAAACCCATCGTTTACTCAAAAACCAGCTATGATTTTACCAAATTCTCCATGGATTCTTGCAGGCGATATGACTGAAGATGAGATGATCGGAGATACAAAGAAAGGGCTAATCGTGCATAATTATACTGGAACTGTTCGTTTTCAGAATGGTATTTTCTCGGGTGTAGCAAAAGGTGCTTACCTCATTAAGGATGGAGAAATAACTGTTCCTGTATCTGGAGTTTCCATTTCAGGTAATGTCTTTGATTTAG
>JAGMDP010000108.1 GCA_023128635.1 Candidatus Heimdallarchaeota archaeon
AATTGTTCGAAAGCTATGCAAATTGATAATCAAAAGGCAAAAGGATTGCTAATTATTTTTCTTTTATAATTATCATTTATTGTTTACAGAAATGTCTTTAAGTTTATCTCAATTATATTAAGTTAAAGATTTTGAGGGAGAATGATTTGTTCAAAAACAGAAAATTGATAGTAGGATTAGTATTTCTTATATTATTTTATTGCTCTTTTCCTTTTACAAAAACACAAGCTGCTGTAAATGTCGGTATTGTTCATTCAATTGAAAGTGTTAAACCAATCATCGATGGTGTTATTGATCCAGTTGAATGGCAAAATGCAATTCCAATAGATGTAATATTATACTATTGGAGTGATCAAAGTATTCAAAGAAATTTAACTTTATTATCAATGTTTGATGACAATTCAACCTTATATTTAGCAGCTATTATTCCTGAATCAGGAGATACTACAGAATCTTTTTCTGTTATTTTCAGAATAAATGTTACTGAACCGTTAATTTACTATAAAGATTTTGGAGCTTATACTAGCAGTGATTTTGATACAAAAGATTTCGCAACTAGTTCTTTTAAAACATCTGGCTATACAACAGATGATAGCTTACAAATCAATGATGTGCCTGCAGAACAACAATTTTATGGCAATGGTCATGATGTAAAAATTATCGATCCAATATTTAATACCACTTCTGATCGATATACAACAACAACAGGTATAGTAAACAGCCCTAGAGATACAGATGTAGGAGGATCTAATGATGGTATTGCTAAAGGCTCCTATAATTCAACTCATACTATCATTGAAATGGCTTTTCCATTTGATTCAGGCGATAGAGTAGGATGCGATATAGAGCTTGACTATGGCGAATCTATTGAATTCTCATTAAGTATGTATAGTGGTGATGGATATTTACAGGGAAGAAGTACAGATAAAGATTATGATTATTGTGTGTTGAAAATTGAAAAATTACTTGCTCCTGCTTTAGAGGAAATATCCCCATTAATGGATAATGATGGTAACATAACCATAAATTGGAATGATGTTCTTGAAGCTACTTCATATAATGTTTATAGAGATACATCTGCAGTCTCAGATATCTCCGGTTTAACACCCATAGCCACTCCTGTTGATTCTTTTTATTATGATACTGGATTATCTAATGGTTCAACATATTACTATGCAATAACTGCCGAGAATACATATGGTGTATCAGAGCTTTCAAATGTCGAACAAGTTATGATACATATTACTACAACATCAGAAACATCAGTTTCTATAATTATAATATTGATTAATTTATTTGGTGTATGTTTAGGAGTATTTCTAATAAATAGCAGAAAAACTAAATTGAAATGAAGCTCTCAATTTAGTTTCATTTTCTTCTATCAGCAATTTCTATTTTTTTCTTTCCAATACTTATTATATCATGTCTAAAAAATTACCAAGAAATTCTTATCTCATCTTCTCTTTATAGTAGTAATTTGGTTTATATGTTAAAGGCCATTCAGGTTCATTGTCAAGAATTTCTTCGATTTGATCGAGAACGTCATTAGATAGAGTAACATCTGAAGCTTTTACATTCTCAATGACATGTTCAGGTTTTGATGCCCCTATAATAGCTGAGGTTATCTCTTTCTTTCTTAAAATCCAGGCTAATGCTAATTGACTTGTTGTTATCTCAAGAGATTTAGCGAGTTCTCCAAGTTTCTTCAGTTTCTCCAGATTCTCAGGAGTTAATCGTTTTTGAATGCTCTCTGAGCGACTTCCTCGGCTTCCATCAGGGATTCCATCGTTATACTTACCGGTCAACATACCCTGCCCCAGTGGGGACCAGACAGTCAAGCCCATTCCGTGTGTTTTCGCTACGGACATAATTTCGAGTTCAATGTGTCTACTAATCATGTTGTATAATGGTTGTTCCACTATTGGTTTGTGCAAATGTAGTTCTTTTGCTACAGCATTCACTCTTTCCAATTGAGCTGCAGTCCAAACAGATGTTCCCCAATAATGCACTTTGCCAGAGCGGATCAAATCATCTAGAATCTCTACTGTTTCTTTTACCGGAGTCATATAATCATAACGATGCATGTAATAGATGTCTATATAATCAAGATTTAATCGTTCTAATGTGCCTTCAATTGCGTTTGAAATGTTCTTTCTGCTCAATCCCCAACGATTAATGTCTTCACTAAACGGCCAAAAAACCTTACTTGAAATAACAAGATCTTTTCTACTTACAGTTTCTTCAGCAAGGAATTCGGCAATAACCTTTTCTGCTTCACCACGAGCATAAATTTCTGCGGAATCTATGAAATTAACTCCATGTTCAATTGCTGTTGCCATGCATTTCTTAGCAATTTCACTTTCAACTGTACCACCATATGTGAGCCAAGAGCCCAGCGAAATTTCACTGACTTTTAAACCACTTCTACCAACTTTTCGATATTTCATTTTGAATCCTCAAAAATAATTTTTTCAGTAAATAGACATAGATTTGCTATCCCTTTTAATAATCTGGTTTACAAAAAGAGATTTTTTGTTGTTTTTCTCATTGATTCTATTGTCAATAGATAATTGTCGAAATTTTAAATAGTACATTTTATATAGAACCTTCAACCCATTTAATTGTGGAGATAGTCAGATGAAGTTCCTATATGGCATAAACACGAATGGTCAAGGTCACATTAACCGTTCACGTGTTTTTATATCTGAATTAATTGCAGATGGTCATGAGGTTCATGTGTTTTTATCTGGCAAACAACCTCCAAAATATGCTTATGAATTAGCTGACAGAGTTTTTTATAAACAAGGTCCTTTTGATATTTACGAGGAAAATAAATTACAAATCCCGAAATCTCTTCAAGCTAATTTTAACAAGTTACCTGATTATAATAGGGCTCGAAAGGAAATCATGGAATTAGATTACAAGGAAAATTATGATGCGTTTATCAATGATTTTGAACAAACATCAGCTATTGCAGGTAGAAGACTAAACAAACCGGTGGTCATCGTTGATCGTCAACACGCCATATTCCATTCTTTCTGTGCTGATAGAGTTCCTTGCAGTAGATATGATAAATTGAAATTTCGATTAGCACAGCTTATGGTTATTCCCAGTTTTGATAAGTGCTTTGCTCTTGATTTTGTAGACTCGATGCACACAAAAGATGATGTAACCCTTTTTCCATTGGTTGAGAAACCGGAATTCAATGATCTTGATGTAACATATGACAATCATATTGTAGCGTATTTAGGACGCTACTCCCAATCCTCTATTATTGATATTTTTTCTAAATTCCCTGATGAAACCTTTCATCTCTATGGTTTCAATCAGGATAAGCAAATTGGTAATATCGTTTTCAAGAAGACAAGCCGTGAGGGATTCATCAAAGATTTAACTTCTTGTAAAGCAATTATTGGAAATGGTGGATTTAATCTCGCTTGGGAAGCAAGTTTGCTAAATAAACTCGTTTTAACTATCCCTCATTGGAAGATACTAGAGCAAGTTACCAATGCATATTCACTGTACGAATTAGGAATAGGTTATCTTTCAGAAGAACTAACAGTAGAAGATTTCAGTAATTTTAGAGAATGGGCTGAAGAAATAAACTATAAACCAAAACACAAAGCCACAATAAGACCCGCATCAGAGTTATTATCCCATATCTATGATTTCTTAGAAGAATATCAAGCAGAAAACTATCTAAAGAAAAGGCAAGTAAAACGAAGCATAAAATATGATCTTTCTCGTTGGCGCATGAAAAAGGAGATAAAAGACGAAGTTAAGTTGAAAATCGAAATTTAGCTTGTTTTAACGTAACAAATGTTTATTCCCTATTGATATATTCTCTAACCCTTGTTTTTTTGCTACCTTAAAACATCTTTCAGCATGTTCCTTTGAGGTGGTTGGTAAATCATCAATAGCAAAGGCTGGATAAAAAGCTAAGAGTGAATAAGGAATTGATGTATCAATAGAAGCAAGAAAATTTGCTATTTTTGATACTTGTTCTTCATCTATATACCCGGGAATTAATAATGTACTAGCAATTAGTAATGGGGTTTCTGGACGATCGCTTATACGTCTACCAATTTCCTTTAAATTGAAATAAGTGAATTTATTACTGGTTCCACAGAGAGCGAAGTTCAATTCTTCATCGAATGTTTTTGTATCGATTTTGATGGATCCACCTGATTTCATAGCTATTTCAGTTGACTTACGCATTAACTCAGGCTTTGCTGAACCATTTGTTTCCCAACAAACTCTTAAAATTCGTTTTTCCTTTTTTGCTCTTTTAAGAGCAAGCAAACCCACAGCATTAGTATGTCGTATTTGCGCAGCAGGATCCCCGCCAAAAAAACAAATGCAACTTGTATCTTTTCTTATAGCATTATCAAGAACTTCAGGCGGATTTGGACTTGATAAATGAACGCCTTTCCGATATTGGTGGTTTTGACAAAATAAGCAATCAAAAGTGCAAGCTTGATAAAAAACAGATAAATTATTCCATCCGATTTCGGGACCATCTGCGTAAGAGAATTTTGGATACCCGCTTGAAGTACCTCCCGGACAAAACGGACTGGCAACACAATTCGTTGGTAGAGGATCATAATAGAAACTAAACAAACCGTTTTTCTCATCACCAGCTAATCTAACGAGTTTTTGGTTTACGTTTTTCACTAGATTACAGAAACCGATTTCCCCTTCCCCTAAGCGACAATTGTTTACACAATCACCACAAGTTAAGCCCTTCTTTGTTTTCGGAGGAGCAATGGTAAGATTATATTTAAGACGATATTTTACTCGAGTTTTGTTGATGATTTCCATGGCTTCTTGGTGTTGAGTAAGAATACATTCTTTGCAAACACCTAATTTCTCAGAAATCTCAGGTGATTCTTTACTGCAAATTTGACATTTCTTTTGCTGGAGATTATTGGGGAAGAAACGCATTAGAACTCACCGCTCTTACTATAAATAAGAAAAGAGTTCTATTTATTTTTTGACGATTATAGCCTATATATTAGTTGGAGGGGCAGGATCATCTTTAAAAAAGGACAAATCGTCAGAGGAATCAATCAATTCTTGAAAATTGAGATACCTATTGAAGCATACATTGAAAATTTGAAGCTTCAGCTTTTCTGGGTCGTCTTGTATATTTATTGCAAAATTATATATTTTGGCAGAGAGAACAGCATCACCTAAAACGTAATGGACCCATAATGCTAAGTCACATTCTACATCTTTGTCTTTAATTCGACAGAGGTTTGGAAAAATCTCTTCGGGTTTTAAGTTAGAAAAAACATCAAGTAACTCACTTAAACTATGGATTTTAGCAATGATCTTATCATTTTCTCCTCTAACGATAAAGGCATCTTCTTCATTGGGTGTACCTTGAGATAGTTTCGCTAAAACATGAAGATCCGTAACTTCCGCCATTTCCAATTCAAACCTCTTTATGTGATTCCTTATCCATTGTCAATTACTATCTACTTCTATGGGAAATAAGTAGCAACTAATAACCCTTTCCATTTGGATAAAGACTATAAGATTCCATGCACATCTAATTGCCATTGTATGATTGTCCAGATTGACACTAAAACTAAGACAGTAGCAAAGACAATTTTTAATGGATCAGCTTTGATTTTTCGAGCTAATCTCGCACCGATTTGAGCACCGCCAATTATTCCAATTGCTAAGCCTGCTACATATGGCCACCAAATACCAGAAGTTTCTGTGGATCCGGTATAAGCTGTAATTATTGTTGTTGATTTTGTGAATATCATTATGAAAACCGATGTTGCTGTTGCGAAGTGGATAGGCAAACCAACGAATATGTGTAGAACTGGTACCATGACTATACCTCCACCAACTCCAGCCATACTTGCAACAAAACCACCTATAAGAGCTATAGGAGTTAAGTATAGTCTTGCTTTATATTGCCATTTCTCGCCACTTCTATCTTCTATATCTTTCTCTAATGTTAATCTATTTAGAAGTAATTTGATTCGAGATGGTTTTTCCTCAGTTTCAGCTTCTTCAACTGGAATTAGAATTTCATTATCCCCTTCCTTAATCTTAGCTCTCCAAATTTTTGGAGAGATTACTTTATAGATCATTCTTAAAGCGGTTAAGAATAACAGAATTGCAAAGAAGATTAAGACAGCTGTTTCATTAATTTTTGCTTGGGTTAACTTTCCAAGATATGATCCAACAATGGTATATGGGATACAGAGAATTCCTACTAAGTAATCAATTCGCTTTTGAATCGAAAAGGCGATAGTAGCGGACGCAGCTGTGAATACAATTACAGTACTCGATATCGTTGTTGCATATTTGAAAACATCTAGTATACCATAGTTTGCAAATGGATCAAATAAGGCAAAAGCAGCATAAAATAAGATAGGCACCATCAAAACCCCACCGCCTAGACCGGTTATTGCAGCGAATATTCCTACAGCAATACCTATTGGAATTAGTATAAAGAATACTGATAATGGTTCCATTTTGAGTGCACCTAAACGATATATATTGGAATTCTGTGAGAATAAAACTATTCCTATCTATGAAATTTATAAGGATTAAAAAAATCATTCAGTTGTTTTCAGGTATGGTAAAACTTGTGTCTTCGAACAATTTGGGCATTTATATCTTCTAAAAAGTTGTTGTTCTAATTCAGGATGACTTGCAAAAAACTCTGTTATCAAATCCATATCTTCTTGGGAAATACGACTGCTACCAACAAGTGATGTCAAGGTATTTTCTGCTGTTTCACAATTAATTAGGAATTCGCCTTGATCTTTCATGAAATCCTTATAGCGAATTTCCGTCCTCATCGGCATCTTACAATCCTCACAATATGGCTGATGCTTTTGAGTTCCTTTATCTTCAATCAATTTCTTTAGAGATTTCTCATCAAACTCTGAAATTCGTCCTGTATGATCACTTTTTCTAACATATCTCCAAATAAACCAGATAATTAAACCTGTAAAAATAACACCTAGTATAGGTAACCCCCAATTCAAAATCTCTTCCGCTAACGTTGCATTGATTGAGAGATCAGGTGTAATATTAATCAAAACTGTTCTTCCTACAAAGAAGCATCCATCTTAGTAAAGAAAATAAGGAGATTCAATCTTAATTAGCTTTGCTTTACTTAAAAATTTTCAAGAGATCTTGTTGAGGTTTTCTTGAAAGTAATCACAAAAATCTGTAAGAAAGCACTGTGAGCACAATGGTTTTGAAGCTTTACACACTTTTCGTCCATGCTCGATGAGATTTAGATGGAAACTATAGATGTTTTTCTTTGGGATTATAGTTTTCATTGCTTCCTGAGTTTTTTCTCGAGTTTTAGTTGCGACTAGTCCTATTCGATTACTTAATCGATGAACATGAGTATCAACAGGCATAATTGGAAAATTAAACGAAAATATTAGAACACACGCAGCTGTTTTTGGTCCTACACCATCCAAAGACACTAAATAGTCTTCAGCTTCATCTTGATTGTAATCTGCAAGAAATTCAAGATCAATTTTCCCTTCACGTTTTTTAATTTCCAGTAAACTCTTCTTGATTTTTTTTGCTTTAATATTTGCTAAACCACCACTTCTTATTGGTTCAGCTATTTCCGTTTCATCTGCTTCCAGTATTTCATCCCAAGTCTTGAATGTCTCAATTAAATTAGCATAAGCTCGTAAACTATTTTTATCTGTGGTGTTTTGCGAAAGAATTGTTCGTACCAATTCACCTACTGGTTCTCTCCAACGTTTCCAATGTTTAACCCCATAATGTTTGTCGAGCTCGGAAATGATTATCTTCGCCTTATTCATGAAAAACACCAGTTTGTTGAAAATTTATGAGGCTAATGAGAGGAATTCACTCATCCTCATCTTTCGTGAGAAAAGTACTAAAGTACATACACTCAGTGGGGGAAATAGACATGGTTTCTGTTAAATCTTCATCAGTCATAATTATCGGAGCGTTTCTTACTAAAACAATGGGAACTTTCTCATCTACTTCACCTGAAAGAATTTCAGCAGCAGACATTAGATTATCTGCAATAGCTCTCCTTGTCATTTTCATTTCTCTATCAAATAGGTCTTTTCTTCCCCTATCATCTATCACTGGAACGAATCCTGCAACTCCAAGTGCTAACCCACTTGTACCTCTTCTTAAAGGTTGAACTCGACTATCACCAATTATCACACCTATTCGACAATTAAATTTACCTTGAAGAAATTGTTGAATTTCTCGAGCAATCTGTGATGGGTTGGCAGGGAGTATTATTATTGTACCAGGTGGAGCGTTGCTCTGATCAGCACCGGCATTTGGCATGAAATGACCATCTCTTCTTGTCAGTAATGCTCCAAAACATGCTCCTAATACTTCATCAGATTCCCTTATAGCTACTTCCATGAATTCCGGACTTAGTTGAGTAATCTTTGCGTATTCTTTTGCTTCTTTGGATACCTCGATCTCATCCTTCTTTATTAGTAGTCCTTGTGTTACGCTGATGATCTTAGTTGCTATTGTTATAACATCTCCATCTTGGAGGGTTACTTTAGCTTTCTTTAACGCAGCTAATATTACCTCAAACAAATCATCACTAGTTGTTATTAATGGAGTGCTTATTGGAATTAGTTGCATTTTTATCAACCTTTTTTCTTTTAATACTATTAATTATTTTAATTCTCTGATGGTTTTATAATCATCCCTTCTTTTCTTTTGGCATTAATTATAATAATTAAAGGTTTTTTAAAGCTAACATGTCTCACAAAAGTCAAATCATTTTCAGCTGATTCATTTCCAAGCCAGTCCCAATCAATGAAATGTTGCATTTCACGATATTTAATATGGAGATATCCAATATTTGAAGATACAATATTATGGAAGAAATGACTTCCTTGTGAAAAATCTATTTGGAAATTCTCTAAATTTGTTTCAATAATTGTTTTAGCTCCACTTATATTGTTCCATTTTGCAGGAATGCCAAGAAAACGATCTGATGAACCCCATCGACCAAAACCTATAAGCAGGTACTGCCGATTTTTAGCAACTAATTTAGAATTTAATTCATCTATTTCCTTTAACATCTCAAGAGTTTTCAAATTATCAAATGATTCAGGTTTTACGTAGATGATATCATAGATATCTTTACAAATTAAATTGCCAGAAACATGATTGGAATATGCAAGTAATTGTTTTTTCTCATATGTTTCAATGTCATCTACGAGCATCATTTCTTGCTGCAAAAAGGGTCGTATTTGTAATATACTAAACTTATCCTTTTCGTTTTTACTCTCTTTAAAATTCACAGCAAATTCTATTTCTATGGAGCAACCCATTGTTTGTTCTCCAATTGCCAGAATTTTTGTGATAATCTCAGCGAGGGGCAGAAGTTTTAGTTTTAATAGTTTACTAAATGTAATTACAGGAGATCCTTTTCCATGATAACCAGTTCCAAGTGTCTTTGAATTGAAATCATATGTATCTGCTACTTTATTGAGGGTATCATCCTCATTTGCATCATTCATATCAAATTTTTTGACGAAAGGATCATCAATTAAAATATCAAGTTTCTTTTGTTCAAGATTTATTGCATAAAAGACATTTTGACTATTATCTAACAAATAATCCGGTGTAGAATAAAAGTTACTTTTAGGATATTTAGGACAAAATCGAAATGATTCATATCCATCCACTATTAAGCGACCCAGACCTAAAGCTAAATGAGCTATCCCATCTTCTGATTTCATAAAATCTACAAAAGGATAATAATTAAATGAGGAAGCTGTTCCTGAAAAATCAGGATAGAAGCGAGCATTGTGTTCTTTTCCAACTACTTCCTGAATTATAACAGCCATCTTGGATTCTTCAACTGTTTGACTAATAGTTTCTGCATATGATTTAGCTACTTCCTGAAAGACTGAAGCATAAACAAGTTTTATTGCGGTACACAGTTGATTCAGATTAGTTTCTTTGTCATTGTTATTAGGGATCATCAAGGTGCTAAATATGCCAGCAAATGGTTGATAAGCAGAATCTTCTAATAAACTCGACGAACGAATTGCCAATGGTTTTGTCCAATATTGTAAAAGAAATTTAAGATCTGATCGAATGCTTTTTGATAATTTTGCTTTTGTAAACTTCTTCTTGATTTCTTCATCAGAGACATTCGACAATGTGAAATCATAGAGATTATTTTCCTCCATAAATTTATCATATTCATCAGTCCCTAATACACATGTTCTAGGTATTTCGATTGTAACATCCTTAAATTCATCCTGTATCTGAAATGAATTAAGAAGAAACATCAGAAAAGCTAAACCTCTACCTTTACCACCTAATGATCCAGGTCTTAATCTTAAAAAGAGCATATCTTGATTATAATTTTCTTTTGAGAAATCGTTTATTATTCCTCTAGTTTTTTCTAGCACAACTTCATTAATTGTACTCAGAAGAAATTCCCGTAATTCTTCGTGTGTAAATTCCGAAACTTTTCGTGGTTTCAATTTTTCTGCAATCTCAAATTCTCCCCTAGCATGAAGCCAGTTGGAGAAATGATCATTTTTACCATGATAGATTAGAGATTCAATTGGTATATTTCCAATTTGTTCATAAAAGCTAATCATATCCTTAGCTTTTCCAACAATTTCTCCATCTTCATTTTTAAAAACAAAATCACCAAAACCAACAAAATCTAATAACCATTTTCGAAGGTCCCACAGCATTCCGTGTGAACGTTTATGATTAAAGAGATAACCCATTTCTTCAGCGGTTTTACGATACTCCTCTTTTGTAGATTGTAAAATTATTGGTAGATTTCTAATTTTTTTTGTTATTTGCTTAACAAATAGGAACCCAGCATTTTTATTTGATTTTCCATCCTTGGGAAATTCTATATCAGAAATAACACCCATCACATTTTTCTGATATTTTTTGAAATACTTCATTGCTTCTTCATAAGTCTCAGCAAGAATGATTTTAGGACGAATCCTCATTTTTAATAAATCTTGAAAATCATTTGATCCTTCTAGTATTAATCGATGAGTTTGATTCATTAGCTCACTATATAATTCAGGTAAAAATAAAGAATAAAATCTAATGGAATCTTCTACAAAAATAAATACTCTAACATCCCCAATCTCTATATCTCGTTTTGCATTCAATTTATCTTCAAGATGTTTTATTATAGCAACAAAAACCTTTGAATCACCATTCCAAACAAAAACTCTATCGATCCCTTTACGCTTCTCCCTAGTTGGCAGATAACTTATTTCAACAACACTTGTTAGAAGTAAAATAACTGGTATATTTTGAATTTTCTTAACATTTTTTCCAAAAGAGAATGCATCCATTTCGCCTAGTCGTCGCATAGTTATAACTAAATCAAATTTTTGGACGTTTAGAATATCTAGTGCTTCTTTTGCTGAAGAAACTCGTGTGATTCGGGGTAATGTACGTAAATTAAGATTCTGAAATTCTTCGTAAATTTGATCTGATAATCGTCCATCTTCTTCAAGCATAAAACTATCATAAATACTGGAAACAAGTAAGACATTTCTCATTCTTTTACTCATTAATTCATGAAAAACTTTATACTTTGGTTTATATTCCAAAAAGAAGCTCACTTCATCTCTTTCAGAATCCATCCAATTACACCTAGGATTAAATATTTACATTTACATTATGATTAAAACTATAATAATTATCTCGTTTTATTCAAAATATTATTCAGTATAAGTTGCACTTGCTCCCGGAGCTTCTTCTATAGTTACTTTAATCTTGAATTTTGGCCAGATTTTATGAAGTTCTTGATGAAAATACTTTGCGAGTTCTTCAGCTGTTGTTGCCGGAAGTGGTAGTTGAAAAACGTCTTCTACAGGTAAGAGATATCGTTTGTCACCAGCTAGAACTTCTATTGAATTTTTTTTCACATTTATTGATAACTCATCAGCATTTGTTGGAATCAGAACTTTGTGATCTAAAGGTTTTACAAGTTTCTTTAATTCCTCTTTTAGGATTCCATAATCAAGAACCATGTACTGCTCATTTATCTCTCCTTTAATTTTCACTTTGATGAAATAATTATGACCATGTAAACATCCACACTTATCGTGACCAATAATAAAATGAGCAGATGCAAAACCTATTCTTGGATCTTCAAAATCGATTTCAAATGGCATTGTTATTCCTCATTATAATGTTCTGGATTTCATCACGTCATTATCAATCGCACTGATTTCCGAAATGAATTCCTTACCAATCCTTTCAGCTAGCTTCTTGAGATTAATTTTCTCATTAATATCACATAAACCAACAGCATTCACATAATTTGGAACACCTGTTGAAACTATATTAATTCCAAAGTGTATTTTTGATGAACTATTTGAACTTGTGGCAATTGCTACATTCAATTTTTTATCTTTATAATAGAGGTCAGTTCCTTTTTTCTCTAGACTTATTTTGTATTCTTCTTCTACGATTTTTTGAACAATAAATGCAAGAAGATGTAAACGATGATATGCAACCTTTAAATTGGCAGGTTGATCATCAAACATTTCTATAATAAAGTGAATGCAGTCATCCCCGGAGATGAGTATCTCAGCAAGGTCTTTTTCTCTAATTATGTCCTGAATATCGATCATTTCTTCTTGTGGTATTTTCATACTACCTCGGAAAATTACTATTGAACTACCAGAAACACTGAATTTATTTAGAGCCCAAAGTGGTTTTATCTGCGAACCATCGTAGCATTCTTTCTTTGTGAAATCATTCAGAATTATCTCTATTTTTATCCCACCTTAATTTTCTCGAGGAATTTGTTTTATTTATCTTACTTATTTGTGCTTTTTAAGCAATTAAAAAGATTCCTTTAATCCAAGTGAGAGCCACTAGAAGTTCGATTAATCACAAGAGGTTTTTAGGATTTTCAACTCTCATTAAGGAATAATCTCGAGATGCTTCTTCTTGCCTAATTAGCTCTAGCCAAAGATTATGACAAGAACAGGTTATTTTGTTTAGAATTGTATAATCTTGATTCACTGAATAATTTTTTATTGTCTTTATGAAATCTTTATTGCACTTTGAGCAATTGTGTATTCCACGACGGGTTCCTGCGCCTGATGGATCACTCAAAATTCTGTCCACTTTTTCAGTTAATTTTTGTTTATTAGCTTGGTTCCAGATTTTCAAAAGTACAGTTTTTAGAGTCCAATACCAGGGAGGACGATAAATCCCATTTCTCCACAAGTCATAAACGAGAGTTCCAGATTGAACGTTTATAGGATTTATTGAGATTGATCTCGAACCAGTTTTAATAGCATCAATTGCAGATTGCACTGTGTCTTTTATTGCTTCTTTTTCAGTAAGAAAAGGAGGTTTTAGTAAAAGATAGGTTTTAACTCGTGTATTTTCTAAGAGAGCACTTTTCACGGCATTTTTGTAATCTTCAAAAAGAAATCCTTTGTTAATATTATTAATTCTTATAAGATCATTACTAGTTTCTAATCCTATCCCAATTTCTAATTCTTTATTTTGATCCAATGCTTTTCTCAAATTCTTTAAGGTTTTTCGAGAAACGAATTCGGGTCTTGACTCAACTATTACCTCAGAGACAGTTTCAAACTCATTTATCATACCTATGATTTCAGTTTGAGCTTTTATTGGAATTTCGTTAGTGTCTAGAAAGCTACCTGAGTTGAAGATCTTAATAGATTGAAATTCTTTTTTGGAAAATTTTGGCAAGGTATTTTTAACTTGAGCTATGAGATCATCAGCTGAAATATCAATTGCAGATGTTTCATTTGAATAGCCACACATACTACAACCTCCTTCGACACCTAATCCCCAATTGCACCCTTGAGAATTAAGAATGATAACTAAAGCCTTGCCTGAACCAGCAATTAAGCGATCATCTTCTATCCAGCTAGCTATCGCTTTACTTGTATCCCTAGTCTTCCGTTTTTTCAGGGATTTTTTCTTAAGCGAACAGATTTGTTCTGCAAGTATTCCTTTTGTGTCTAGCATAATAATCGCTCATTCTCATTGTGTTTTATTTCAGACTTTTTGCTTTATCTTAACAGCAGGTCCACGCCTTGTTTCTTTCATATCTTTTCCAGAAATTATAGCGTTTCCAACTCCTACGAGTTCTCTTTTCTTATTCAGAATAACTACGGAATCAGTTGGTCTTATTTGAGGGTCAGCATCAACAACACCTACTGCGAAAAGTGTGGATCCTTCTAATTCTTCATCATCAAACAAAACAAAATACTTCTCTTTTTCTGCTAAGGTTTTCCCAGTTTCTAATGTTAAGGATAATTTTCCAGTTGTTGGTTGGATTACACCAATTTGTTTCTTGTCCTGCATAATAAATTGTGGTTGATTTGGTTTACTTCTTATCCTACAATTTTCCTTAAACATTTCTTGACCGATTCCAGAACCATATTGATAATCAGCAATTGTTTGTATTAGCTCCATATCCGATCTGTAGATTTTAGGTTCTTGATCCTTCACAATTGAATTCAGTTCATTGTAAAGTAAAGATAAACTTGCTGAGGAAGTTGTTTTATCACTAGAAGCAGTGTATTTGAATTTCATCTTTAGTTGTTTTTCTGCATCTTTACAGAGTTCAACGTATTCATTACTTACATGAGCTATTACTGATAATTTTGAGGTCTTTGCTTTAGAAAGAACAGTAGTTAATTGTTTTACAGCTATCTCTTTTTCCTCGTGACTCCAATCGCCTGTTACTGGTATATCATAATGTGCTGCGGGATAAACCATTTCTAATTCTCTTGGAATAACTCCTAATGGAGAGGTTAGTATTAATTCTTGAATATACCCTCTTTTTTTATTTGAAATAGAACCTAGTGTGTTCAAAAATTTCCCATGACTTTTAGAGAAAGAATATGGTTTTCTTGCAGAGCAAGGAAATATTACTACGACCTTCTTACTCCCCCGAATTTGATATCTATCTCTAATTCTTCGCTGAAATTCTTGGATTTCCGGGCGATAATAACTATATTCTGTAATATGTTTTATGAGAGATGATTTCCAAGTTGGGGTTCTTGAAATAATCCCATCATTGTGATGTTTATCTAATAATCGTAATACTGCCCCACTAAATACGTTTGAGTGAATCATTTGTTCAACATAACTTCTCAAATCGCTATTTCTCAGAGCATTTCTGATTTCACGAATTTTTTTAGTCGCTATCAATGTATTGTGTTTCTCTAAGAGAGTTTGATCCGAACTCTTAGGATCTGGCATCAACAATTCACTTAATTGACTTACACTATTGCATGCTTCACAAAAACAGGGTTTCTCTGATAAAGATGCTAAATCAATACCTCCGAAATCTGTCAAGTACATTGATTGCTTTGATGCTATTCCCGCATATCCATTATTGAAGACGTCAATACCTGCGTAAGCTAATATTGGCCAAAATGTGTGAGGGACCGGGGATAAAAGGTAAAGTATTGAATCAACAGGAAGAAATGAACTTATTCCTGCAAGAAAACTTACTGCTTGTCTTTGATTATTTAATAATGGCAACATATTTGTTATTGCAATATTTTTTATTTCAAAATCTTTGATCATCTGTAGAACTTGTTTTAAAATTTCAGTAGAATCCGTTGGTTGGATTAGAATGGTTGCTTTCTCTTGAGGAATAGTTTCCAAGTATTCCGTCATCAATTCTCTAGTCTTAGCTAATTGTTTTTCAATTAATGAAGGATTTAATGAACGTTGCATTAGTATATTAGCTATAAATGATAAATCCTCATCTCCGAATTCTGGCTGTTTCTGATGCAAACTGCTTGCTGGTAAACCCATTGTGATAGAATTATCTTCTTCACCTATTTTCCAAAATGAATTACCATCTTTCTCAAATATGGACATTGTTGTCGGGATTTCAACAACTATGCTTTCTTTCCTTATTTTTGCTAGCTTAGCAAATCCAGCAGAGACGGAGAGCTGAAACTTCATTTATCTGTTCATCCTTATAATACAGCATAGAAAAATCCTAAGAAATTAGCTTAAGTAATTTGTTATTATTTTCACACAATTATTTCATTTTCTGTGAAAATAAAAGAAAGTGATATTAGAAAAATGGGTAGTATTAATCCTTATCTAAATTAGCCCCACAGTGAATGCAGAAAGCGCTTTTACCGGGAGGCAATTTTTGTCCGCATTGAGCACAAAAATTTGTGAATTCATTCATTGGACCGAACATTTTCAGCCCAGTCATAATTGAATAATTTGCTAAGTCAATTAATTGAGGTAGAGCTATTTCCATTCGTTCAAACTTTCCGTGAGTGGGATTAGTAGCTTCCTCTGAAACCAGAGTTTGAACTATAAATCTTGTACCTATTAAATCTGAAGGAATTTCTACTTGGGCATCCTTCTGGGACCCTTCTTTGTTATAAATTGTAAAACTTTCTAGGCATTTCAAATCATCCACTAAGTCAACTAAGATGCTTTGAATCATCGAACTTTCTCCCATGACCTTAACAAATGTTTCAGGAGAACCTCTTATGGAGAAATGCATAGGGTCTATTGATTTTATTTGTAAAGTTGCATTTGCTTTTTCGCTTGAAACAGAAACATCTTCATTTGAAAACCAAACAAATAAGTAATGAGTTAATCCATCGGAGGACTCTTTCTTAGGAAGTGTGAGTGCGATGACACCTTCCATGTCTAATCCTCTTAGAAAGAACGATCCTAGTGGAACAAATTTTTTCTTTGCACCTTCTTCCTCTACTACTCTTCTCAAAGGATTATCCATAGGTATTGCTTTCCCTATACAATAGGAAACTAATTTCACAAATTTGTCTTTTTTTAACACCGGCACCATTTGTCACTCCGAAAGTAACAATACAAACTATACAAATTACTTAGAACCTTTCAATGCTAAAAAGTATACCAAATAGATTTTTTGATTACGGTTTTCTCATTTTGTTATAAAATCATGCTATGTTTAATAAACTAGAAAAGATTTAGTAGAACAAAATTCAAGAAAAAAAATTGAAGGGAATTACTCTGAGTATTAATGAAGAAATCGAGCAACTCATTGAAAAATACCAATTTAATTTTGAGTTGATCAAACGCTTAAGTTTTACGTATGGACTACAAAGAACTAGTGCTTTAATTGCTAGTCTTAAAGAGCACACCCAATCCTTACCAATAAGAGTAAACACACAGATAACTACAGCATCTAAATTAATCAAAACATTAAATGAAAAAGAAATTGTTGCTAAACAACATCCTGACTTCGAAGAAGCTGTTTTACTTGAAATTTCTAGAAATGAAGTAATCCCAAGAAAAAAGAAAACGATTACCTTGAATTATAAAAGACCATTGAATAGCGTCTTAATCGGTGTGGGAATAGGATCTAATGATTTTGAATACACTGATGATCTTAATATTGGTGATGAGATTTCATTGCTCGATAAGAAGGGAGATGTAGTAGGCAATGGAATTTTAATGATGAATATGAATGAACTTGAGGAAAAGAAAAAGGGTATTGCGATAAAAATCACTGAAAGCATGTATAAAATACCAAGTATCAATGGATTGAAGGAATACCTTCGTGGGCAATTCATTCCTCAGTCAATCCCTAGCATGCTCATAGGTTCCTCTGTGAATCTTAAAGCAGAAGATCGTCTTTTAGATATGAACTCTGATACTGGAGAAATTTTAACACATATTTGGCAAAGGAATTTTGAAGTAAAAGATTCGAAAATTGTTGCTCAAAGAAGTACTGCTCATAAATTAACAAAATTCAATGAGAACATTAAACGATTAAGAATGTATAAAGCCCCTATTGTTCGGGAAAATTTGAATCTTAGTGCGTTTGTAAAGAAGTACAATAAAGAAGAGACCTTTGACTTGATAATAGCAAATCCCCCGTCTACCGATATGGGTTTGAGACCTAAAATCTTTGAGATGATTAGAGAGAGCCAAATAATTGAATATTCTAGGAGACAAAGAAGATACTTAATACATGCTGCAAGGTTGCTAAAACCTGGTGGAACGCTATTTTACACAACAAATAGTTTAGATCCAGCAGAAAATGAAGGCAATATTCAATTTGCTATCGAAGAACTAAATTTTACCATAGAGAAGCAAGAATTGTTCTTTGGAGTGAAATGCTCAGCTAGATTCCCAGGATCAGAACATCTACAATATTTCTATCCGGATGTGCATGATACACCTGGGCAATTCATTGCGAAATTAAGAAAAAATGGTTGATAATATTATGGAAAAGATAGGAAAAATCGTCGTTGGGGCAGATGAAGCTGGTAGAGGATTGATTATAGGACCAATGACAATTGGTGCTTGTGCCGTAAATGATTCCATAAAACAACAATTCGAAAGAATTGGGATAAAAGATAGTAAGAATTATTCTTCTCATAACAAAATCAGCGCTCATGCAGAATTAATT